>DATJOV010000243.1:0-2634 GCA_035506735.1 Acidimicrobiales bacterium
GCGGACCCCCCGCTCCAACCCGGCGACCTACACGGGGGTGTTCGACCACATCCGGCGGCTGTTCAGCAGCACGACCGAGGCCAAGGTGCGGGGATATCTGCCCGGGCGGTTCTCGTTCAACGTCAAGGGCGGTCGCTGCGAAGCGTGCGCCGGGGACGGGACCATCAAGATCGAGATGCACTTCCTGCCCGACGTGTATGTCCCGTGCGAGGTGTGCAAGGGGGCGCGGTACAACCGCGACACCCTGGATATCACTTTCAAGGGGAAAAATATCGCCGACGTGTTGGATATGCCGTGCGAGGAAGCGCTCGAGTTCTTCGCCAACCAGCCGGCGATAGCGCGTCATATGCAGACGCTGGTGGACGTCGGTTTGGGTTATGTACGGCTCGGGCAACCGGCTCCCACGCTGTCGGGCGGTGAGGCCCAGCGGATCAAGCTCGCTTCCGAGCTGTCCAAGCGATCCACGGGTCACACGATCTACGTCTTGGACGAGCCGACCACCGGGTTGCACTTCGAGGACATCCGCAAGCTGCTCGCCGTGCTGTCGCAACTCGTCGACCAGGGCAACACCGTGGTGGTGATCGAGCACAACCTGCGCACCATCGACGTGGCCTTCCCCCTGGGGTGCCTGGTGGCGGTGACGGGGGTGTCGGGGTCGGGGAAGTCCACCCTCGTCAACGACATCCTCCTCCAGTCCATGCTGGCCCACGTGCACCGGGCCCGGACCACCCCCGGCCTGCACCGGCGGATCGACGGGATCGACGACGTGGACAAGGTGGTGGCCATCGACCAGTCGCCCATCGGGCGCACGCCGCGCTCGAACCCCGCCACCTACACCGGCGTCTTCGACCACATCCGGCGCCTCTTCAGCCAGGCCCCCGAGGCCAGGGTGCGGGGGTACCAGCCCGGGCGGTTCTCCTTCAACGTCCGGGGTGGACGGTGCGAGGCCTGCGCCGGCGACGGGACCATCAAGATCGAGATGCACTTCCTGCCCGACGTGTACGTCCCGTGCGAGGTGTGCGGGGGGGCGCGCTACAACCGCGAGACCCTCGAGGTCACCTTCAAGGGCAAGAACATCGGCGAGGTCCTGGACCTGTCGTGCGAGGAGGCCCTGGCCTTCTTCGCCAACCAGCCCACCATCGCCCGCCACCTCCAGACCCTGGTGGACGTGGGCCTGGGCTACATCCGCCTGGGGCAGCCCGCCCCCACCCTGTCGGGGGGCGAGGCCCAGCGGGTCAAGCTCTCGTCCGAGCTGTCGCGCCGCTCGACCGGCCACACCCTCTACGTCCTGGACGAGCCCACCACGGGCCTGCACTTCGACGACGTCCGCAAGCTCCTCGACGTCCTGTCCCGGCTCGTGGACCAGGGCAACACCGTCATCGTCATCGAGCACAACCTCGACGTGATCAAGACGGCCGACTGGATCGTGGACCTCGGGCCCGAGGGGGGCGAGCGGGGCGGCGCCGTGGTGGCCGAGGGCACCCCCGAGGAGGTGGCCGCCGTGGCCGCCAGCCACACCGGGGCGGTGCTGGCCCCGGTGCTCGAGCGCGACGCCGCCCTGGCCTCGGAGCGTCCCGGCGCACGGCGCCCCGGCCGGACCCCGGCCCCCACCGGCGCCGGGGGCACCTCCCGCACCCGGGCCGCGGGTGCCACCGCCACCCGCGCCAGGGGCGCCGGCGCCAAGCGCTCCACCGGCGCCGCCACCAAGGGCACGGCCGCCAAGCCCCCGGCCCGGACCGCCGCCGCCAAGTCCCGTGCCGCCGCCAAGTCCCGTGCGGTGGCCAAGGGCGGGCGCAGCGCCAAGGCGGCCCCGGCCCCGGCCCGCCGGCGGCGGGCGGGCTGATGGCGCTCGTCCGGCGGGACTTCGTCGAGCGCTGGGTGGCCGTGTACGAGGAGGTGTGGCGCACCCCGGGGACGGCGCGCCTGGCCGAGCTCTTCACCCCCGACGTCGTCTACTCCCCCTCGCCCTGGGCCGAGCCGGTCCGGGGCCTGCCCGCCCTGGCCGCCTTCTGGGAGACCGAGCGCGACGGGGCGGATGAGGCCTTCACCATGGCGGCCGAACTGGTGGCCCTCGACGCCGACACCGCCGTGGTGCGGGTGGCGGTCGACTACGGCGACGAGGAGCGGCCCGGGGAGCGCTGGCGCGACCTGTGGGTGCTGCGCTTCGCCGCCGGGGGGCGCTGCGCGCGCTTCGAGGAGTGGCCCTTCGCCCCGGGCCAGCGCCACGGCCACGAGGAGGGTGGCGCCGGCTGAGGCCCCCGGCCGGTCACGCCCCCGGGCCGCTCACGTGATGTCGAGCATGCGCTGGAGCGCCACCCGGGCCCAGGCGGCGGTGTCGGGGTCCACCGTGATGCGGTTCACCACCGTGCCCTCCACCAGCGACTCGAGGACCCAGCACAGGTGGGCGGCGTCGATGCGGAACATGGTGGAGCAGGGGCACACCACGGGATCGAGCGAGACGACGGTCTTGTCGGGGTGCTCGTCGCCCAGGCGCTTCACCAGGTGGATCTCGGTGGCCACGCCGATGACGGCCCCGGCCGGGGCCCGCCCCACGGCGGCGATGATGGCGTCGGTCGAGCCCACCTGGTCGGCCAGCTCCACCACGGCGTGGTCGCACTCGGGGTGGACGACGAC
>DATJOV010000244.1:0-3919 GCA_035506735.1 Acidimicrobiales bacterium
CTGGGGGTGGGGGCCGGGTCCCACCGGGGCGAGTACGACGCCGCCGGGGCCGACTTCTCGACCCGGGGGCGCCAGCTCGACGACGGCATCGACGCCCTGCGCCGGGCCTGGGCCCGCACCGAGGGGCCCTACGCCCTCGCACCCGGGGCCCGGCCCGTGCCGGTGTGGATCGGGGGATCGAGCGAGGCCGCCCTGCGCCGGGCCGCCCGCCGGGGCGACGGCTGGTTCCCCCTCTTCCTCGGGCCCGACGACTACGGCGCCGCCATGGACCGCCTCGACAAGGAGGCCGAGCGGGCCGGACGCGACCCGGCTGCGGTGGCCCGCGCCATCGTGGTCTTCGCCGCCGTGGGCGCCCACGAGCCAGGGGAGCGGGGCCTGGCCTGGATGGGTTCGCTCTACGGGCTCCCCCCCTCGTCGTTCGCCCGCCACCTCGTGGCCGGCGACGCCGCCCACTGCGCCCGCGTGGTGGGCCGCTTCGTCGAGGCCGGGGCCGACCACGTGGCGGTCTTCGTGACCGCCGACGACCCCTCGGTACAGTTCGAGGACCTCGCCGGCGAGTGCGCCCCGTGGGCCGTGGCCGGGAGGGCCCCCCGACACCACCAGCCAGCCGACCCTCTGAGAGCGAGGACCGTGTGAGCAGCGTCGTCAGCATCGTGGGCGTGGGCATGACCCCCTTGGACCGCCGCGACCTGTCGCCCGAGGCCATGGCCACGCAGGCGGCCACCGCCGCCCTGGCCGACGCCGGGCTCTCCCCCACCGACGTGGGGCTCGTGATCGTGGCCAACGCCCTGGGGGGCCGGCTGTGTGACCAGGGCTGCATCCGGGGCCAGAGCTGGTTGCGCCAGGTGGGCCTGGGCACCACCGGCGTGGTCAACGTGGACAACTCCTGCGCCGGGGGGTCCTCGGCCATGCACCTCGGGGTCATGGCGGCCATGGCCGGACAGTCGCCCGTCCTCGTCCTCGGGGTCGAGAAGATGTGGACCGGGGCCCGGGGCGAGACCATCGCCGGCATCGAGGACGGCCTCCCGGCCGAGGAGCGGGCCCGGCTCCGGGTGCAGCTGCGCAACGACGCCGGCAGCGTGCTCATGGCGCTCAACGCCACCTGGGTGCGCCACCAGATCGAGGAGCGGGGCACGACGCCGGCCCAGATCGCCGCCACCGCGGCCAAGGCCCGGCGCAGCGGGGCCCGCAACCCCCGGGCCCAGTTCCGCACCGAGGTCACGGCCGAGGAGGTCCTGGCCTCCCCCGGGGTGGTCCCACCCCTCACCCGGCTCATGTGCTCCTCGTTCACCGACGGCGCCGCCGCCGCCGTCCTGACGGCGGGCCCCCAGGCAGGGGCGCCGCGGGTGCGGGCCAGCATCCTGCGCTCGGGCAACGGCGAGCTCGACTACCACGACCGCCTGGGCGAGACGGTGGAGGAAGCCTGGAAGGCGGGGGGCGTCGGCCCCCAGGACATCGACGTGGTCGAGCTCCACGACGCCACCAGCGCCGAAGAGCTCTACGCCCTCGAGTCCCTGGGCTTCTTCCCCGCCGGTGCGGCCGGTGCGGCCAGCGCGGCGGGCCGGACCGACGTGGGGGGGAGCGGGGTCTGCGTCAACCCGAGCGGTGGCCTGGTGGCCCGGGGGCACCCCCTGGGCGCCACCGGGATCTGCCAGATCGCCGAGCTCGTCGAGCAGCTCCGGGGCAGCGCCACGGGGCGCCAGGTCCCCGACCCGCGCCTGGGCCTGGCCGTCAACACCGGCGGGATCATGGGCGGGCGCGACGCCGCCCTGGTGGCCGTGCACGTCCTCGAGCGCGCCTGAGTTTCGCTGCCGGGACCGCCCATCGGGCACACTGGGTGCCCATGAAGGGCGCCGTGGTCACCGGGTGGGGCATCGCCGTCCCCGACAAGGTCGTCACCAACGCCGACCTCTCGGCCACCCTCGACACCAACGACGAGTGGATCACCGAGCGCACCGGCATCAAGGAGCGCCGGATCGGGGGCACCACCTCCGGGCTGGCCACGGCGGCCGGGGCCGAGGCCCTCCACCGGGCCGGGCGCACCGGCGCCGACGTCGACGTCCTGGTGCTGGCCACCACCACCCCCGACGCCCTGGTGCCGGGGACCTCGGCCACCGTCCAGGACGCCCTCGGCATCCGGGGGGGCGCCTTCGACGTCAACGCCGCCTGCTCGGGCTTCGTCTACTCCCTGGTCACGGCGCACGGCCTCGTGGCCATGGGGGCCGAGCGCGTGCTCGTCATCGGGAGCGAGACCCTGTCGGGCATCACCGACTGGGACGACCGGACCCTGGCCGTCCTGGTGGGCGACGGCGCCGGGGCCGTCCTGCTCGAGGCCACCGACGGACCGGGCCAGCTCCTGGCGTGGGACCTCGGCGCCGACGGGTCGCTGCGCCACCTCCTCATGTGCGACCACGGCGGGTACCTCTACATGAACGGCAAGGAGATCTTCCGCCACGCCGTGCGGGTGGTGGTCGAGTCCTCCCTGGCGGCGCTGGGCCGGGCCGGCCTCACCCCCGCCGACGTCGACCTCTTCGTGCCCCACCAGGCCAACGCCCGCATCATCACCGCCGCCGGCCAGCGCCTCGGCATCCCCGACGACCGCTGGGTGCTCACCATCGACCGCTACGGCAACACCTCCTCGGCCTCCATCCCCCTGGCCCTGGCCGACGCCCTGGACCACGACCGCCTGGGGCCGGGCGACGTCGTCCTGCTCTCGGGCTTCGGCGGGGGCATGACCTGGGCCAGCGCCGTCCTCCGGTGGGGAGGGTGAGCCCCCGCCTACGGTTGGCGGCCGTGAACCGGGGCCCGGGGACAGCGCCGTGACGGCGGGGGGCGACACCCCCGTGCTGGTGATGCTGGCGGGGGGCATGGCCAAGCGCTACGGCGGGTGCAAACCCCTGGCTCCGGCCGGCCTGCACGGGGAGGCCGTCATCGACCTCACCGCCGGCGACGCCGTGGCGGCGGGGTTCGGCCACGTCGTGGTGGTGGTCGGGCCCCAGACGGGCGGGGCCATCGCCTACCACGTGCGCCGCTGCTTCCCCTCCTCGGTGGGCGTGGACTTCGCCCGGCAGGAGGTGCCGCTCGGCACCGCCCACGCCCTCCTGTGCGCCCGGGCCCACGTGGGCCCCGGGCCGTTCGCCGTGGTGAACTCCGACGACATCTACGGGGCCCCCGCCCTGGCCCTCCTGGCCCGGCACCTGGCCGAGGGGGCCGAGCACGCCATCGTGGCCTACCGACTGGGCGACACCGTCGTCACCGACGATCCCGTCACGCGCGGCGCGTGCGAGGTCGGGGCCGACGGCGGGCTGGTGCGCCTGGTGGAGCGCCGGAAGGTGACCCGCCGGCCCGACGGGACCTTCGAGTCCGGCGACGGCCTCGA
The DNA here is from genome assembly GCA_035506735.1 of Acidimicrobiales bacterium. GTDB lineage: Bacteria > Actinomycetota > Acidimicrobiia > Acidimicrobiales > UBA8190 > DATJOV01. The sequence goes on from DATJOV010000244.1 coordinate 3,380, forward strand.
CCCGGCCGTGCTCGACGCCGCCACCCCGGTGTCGATGAACCTGTGGGGCTTCCAGCCCGCCATCTGGCCCGTCCTCGAAGCCGCCGTCCTCGGCGCCCACCCCACCGTCGGCCCCGACGGCGCCGTCCCCGACCGCGCCGCCCTGGCCGACGAGGCCGAGGTGCTGCTGCCCGAGGTGGTGGGGAACATGATCGCCGGCACGGTCGCCGGGGGCGGTCCGCCCCAGGGCGTGCAGGTGCTGCGGGGCCCGGGGCGCTGCATCGGCGTCACCCACGCCGACGACCTCCCCGTGGTCCGCCAGGAGCTGGCCGCCATGGTGGGCACGGGCGAGCGTCCCGAGGAGACGTGGTGAGCGGGCCGGGACGGCGCCGTGGGCCCGGCCGCTAGCGGCGCACCCGCCGGGGGTCCCACCCCCCGACTGCGCCCGGGCCCGCTGGCCCGCCTCCTCCCCCGCCCCCGGTCCTCCGAGGTGCCCCCCGACGGGCGGACGGCCCCGGACCGGACCCCGGTCCTCACCCGGGACCCCGCCCTGCGAGCCCA
>DATJOV010000245.1:0-15340 GCA_035506735.1 Acidimicrobiales bacterium
CACCACCTCCGAGGCCAGGACCAGCTGGTCCACCGCCCCGTACGTGTTCTGCACCGTGTTCGCCTCCCGGAAGAACACCGACGTCACCGGGAAGGCGGCGGCGATCACCACGGCGATGAGCCCCACCGTGAGCGCCGTCTCGACCAGGGTGAAGCCCCCCTCCTGGGTGGGACGCCGACGCCGCGTGATCCGGCCCGGGGCGGTCATGACACCGTGACGGGCACCGGGGTCCCCGTCGGGTAGGTGGTCGACCCCACCGTCACTCCGCTGGCGTTGACGACCATCGTCGTGCTCGTGGTTGCGCTGTTCTTGGTGTCGGTGACCTTGACGGTATAGGTCTGGGCGATGATCTCGGTGCTGTCGCTGTAGGCCGTCCCTGATCCGGCGAAACCCGACAGCCCGTACACCTCGTTCTTGATGCACCCGTCACTGGGGGCGTTCGGGTCGGCCACGGTGGCCGTGGCGGTGGGAGTGCCCCCGCTCGTGACCGTCACGGCCAGGGGCAGGGCGTCGAGGCCGGTGATCTGGACGGTGGCGGAGCCGTCGGCGGCGAGCGTGAAGGTGGCGGGAGCCGACGGTTCGTCCACGTTGACCGAGGCCTCGGTGGTGCAGTCGCCATACCACACCGAGTAGGGCGTGGGGTTGCTGGCCGTGCTGGTGGGGAAGAGCGGTGCGGAGGTGGCGTTGGCGGCCACTCCTGTTCCGGCGATCGTTCCCGTCGAGGGCACGACGTCGGTGGCGGCGAGCTGGCCGCCCATCGACACCGAGATGGGCATGTTGGAGGCGATGGGGCCCGTCTGCGGCGTGAACGTGACGGTCCCGGCCTCGTCGTAGTGGAACTTGGGGACGTCGTAGGCCAGACCGGCGGAGCTGACCGTGACCGGCGTGGTCGTGCCCGGGGTCAGGGTGACGTCGCTGGAGGAGATGAACGTCGGTCCGCCCGCCGGACTGGCCAGGCTGACGGTGAACTGGTCGCCGGCCGGCTCCTGCAGGTAGACGCAGCCGTTCTGGTCGGGGTTGTACGTCGTGGTCGTGCTGGTGGTGACGTTGGTGACGCTCACGGGGACGTTGATGAGGCTCGCGGTGTCGGCCGGCGGCCCGGTCGAGTTGGCCCCCACGATCTGGATGGAGAGGAATCCGTCACCCGGGACCAGGGTCCCGTACGGGGGGTTGATGACCGACGTCTCGCCCTGCTGCTCGGCCTGGATGCCGTTGCCCCACTTGACCGTGACGGTGGCCCGGATCACCTCGGGCGGGTTGCCGGACGAGCACAGGTTGGACGGCGTGCCCGTGGTGGCCCACTCCAGGTGGGCCCACACGTTGTAGGGCGTGCCACCCACGGTGACAGGAGTCGAGGTCAACAGGGTGTCCCTGGAGATGTCCCCCTGGAGCGAGGCCAGGGCCGAGTTCGACAGGGTCTCGAGGTACTGCTCGGCCAGCTCGGATGCTGCCACCCGCTCCTTGTTGATGGCCGCCTGCTTGACCGTGGTGTCCACGACGTAGCTGGTCGAGAGGAGGACGACGAGGAGGATGAAGATCGACAGGACCACCTCGACGAGGCCGAACCCGTCCTCGACACCGGTGGGCCCTCGCCCCGACCTTCGCATCCCTCGTCCTCTCTGCCCTCCGCCGAGGTCCCGGGCCGTCCCGGGCACCCGTCGGACAGACGGCCTCGTGCCCGACCTGGTCGGCCCGGGTCGCGCCCGCCGCAGCGTCGGCGGAGAACAGGGGGTGAGCGACGCCTCTGCCCTGCGCTGCCGTGAGCCTCGTTCGTGGCTTGCTCTCGCCACCCCCCGAAGATCGACACAACCGGCGCCGATCTTGATGGGACGTCGACGAAAAGTGACCGAGGCTCCGGCGCCGCCGGGCCGGGGCGCCGCCGCTGCGGCGGGCGCCCGGGTGGGGGGGTCTGCTCAGGCCCGGGTGGGCCAGGGGTCGTCGTAGTCGGCCGTGCTCCACCGGGCCTGGCTGCTGGTCCAGGACTCGTGGTGCCCCGATACCGGTGCGTCCATCATCATGACGCCGCCTCCCTTGCCGCCCCCGTGACGGGGAAGGTGGAGGCCGATCCTGCCCAGCGTGTGCTTCAGTTGCATTGCGGGTTCCTCGTCATCGCTGTCGGACCCTTCCGGGCCGGGCTCTCGCAGCGCCGCTGCCCCGGCCGGAGGCTCCTCGTCTTACCGCCCACGGCCACTACTTTCGGCACTGTGCGTGGCGGCGATTAGGGGCTCGACCACATGTTGTGGCAACCGAGGGCGCTTCTCGACCATCCCGTGGGAAACGGGCGTCCCGGGCGGGATCAGCCCTGCTGGGGGGCGAATTCCGGCAGCGCCAGCTCCGCCCCGCGGCGGGCCGGGTCCAGGGCGACGAGGACGAAGGTCCGGCGGTCGCCCCGCTTCATGACCTGCCGGGCTCCCCGGGGTGGGGGGTCCCCCAGTCCCGACAGGGGGACGTAGCACTGCATCCCGGCCACGTCGACCATGGCCCCGTGGGACACGAACGAAGTCACCTCGCCCTCCACCGTGGAGCCGATGGGATGCTCGGACACGAAGGTCAGGAAGGTGAGGGGGTCGTTCACGGCCGGAGGGGGCTCGGCCGCCCGGCGCCGGCGACCCGTGCCGCCGTCGGCGGCGTCGCCCGGCTCGGGTGGGGCGATGGCCTCCACCGTGGCCACGTCGATGGCGGCCCTGACCGCCGCCCCCCTGGCGCGCCCCCCTCCCCCACGACGCCCTGGCGCCCGCCGGGCCGGGGCGTCCACCACGGGCTCGTCCCCGCTCGCCGCCGGCCCCGCCTTGGCCTTCCGGGGGGCTCGTCCGGGTGTGTCGGCGGCGCCCTCGGCCACCTTGGCGGCCTTGGCGGGCTTGGCCTCCTTGACCGGCTTGGCCTCCTTGGCCGGCTTGGCGGTCTTGTCGGTCGAGCCCGCCTTGGCCGCCACCCCCTTCTCGGCCCGGCCCGCCTTGACCGCCTTGGCCGCCTTCGTGGACGGGACCGAGGCCCGCTTCCTGGCCCGGCCCGATGCGGGGGCCTCGGCCGCCACCTCCCCGTCGGCGCCCGCCGCCGGTCCGCCCTCGTCCGTCGGCTCCCCCTCGGCCGCCCTGGCCGCCTTGGTGGTCTTCGCTGCCTTCGGCGCCTTGGCGGCCTTGGTGGCCTTCGCCGTCCTGGGGGCCCTCGCCGTCTTCGAGGTCTTGGCCGCCCCGGCCACCGAGGCCCGGCTGCGGGCACCCCGGACGGGGTTACGGGGGGTGAAGATCCAGCCCACCCCGGGGATGGGTTTCCCGCCGATCAACCGGCCCCCGTCGAAGAGCCACGGGTGCTCGCCGTGGAATTCCTGGAAGGAGTCGTTGGACAGGACCTGGCCCCCCACGCGCTCGGCCACACGCAGGAGGAAGGCATCGCCCCGGCCCAGGGCCCCGGCCGGGGGGGACACGAGCTCGGCGTGGGCCACGGCCTCGTCGAAGGCGGGCCGCTCCGAGGGGTCGATCCGGTGACCGAAGGTGGCGTCGACCACCACGATCACCTCCTTGTCCGGGAACTCCGCCTGGAACTGCCGGACCGCCTCGTCGAGCTGGGCCAGGCTGGGCTCCGACCTGCCCTCGGTCGCGATGTTGGACCCGTCGACGACGACGTAGCTGGGGGCCATGTTGGACCCAGTCAACCATCCACGGCACGGCAACGGTCTGACCCCGGGGCCGGCGCCCCGGGGCGGCCCCGCCCCGCCCGGTGCCCCCGTAGGATGCGGGCGTGGCGGGGGACCTGGCCGGGGAGGTGACCGAGCTCCTCCAGGCCCTGATCCGCAATGCCTGCGTCAACGACGGGACGGCCGCCTCGGGCCAGGAGCACCGCAACGCCGGGGTCCTGCGCGCCGTGCTCGAGGGGGCGGGGCTGGACATCGAGTCCTACGAGCCGGTGCCGGGCCGCACCTCGGTCGTGGCCCGCATCGAGGGCCGGGACCCCTCGGCACCCTCCCTGGCCCTGCTCGGGCACACCGACGTCGTCCCCGCCAATCCGGACGACTGGCGCCACGACCCCTTCGGGGGCGAGCTCGTCGACGGCGAGGTGTGGGGGCGGGGTGCGGTGGACATGCTGAACCTCACCGCCTCCATGGCGGTGGCCGTGCGCCACCTGGCCGACGAGGGCTTCCGCCCCGAGGGCGATCTCGTGTTCGTGGGCGTCGCCGACGAGGAGGCCCTGGGCACCCACGGGACGGGGTGGCTCGTCGAGCACGTGCCCGAGCACGTCGGGGTCGACTACCTCCTCACCGAGGCCGGCGGGTTCCCCATGGCCGGGCCCGACGGTGTGCGCCTCCCGGTCATCACGGCCGAGAAGGGCGCCTTCTGGGGCACCCTCTCCGTGCGGGGGACGGCCGGGCACGGCTCGCAGCCCCTGCGCACCGACAACGCCCTGGTGAAGGCGGCCGAGGTGGTGCGCCGTCTAGCCGTCCACACCACGCCGGTCGACGTCCACGAGGGGTGGCGGCGCTTCGTCGAGGGCATCGGGCTCCCCCCCGCCTACGCCGAGCCCCTCCTCGACCCCGGGCGCATCGACGACTTCTGCGCCACCCTCCCCGCCCTGGGGCTGGCCCGCCAGGCCCACGCCTGCACCCACACCACCATCGCTCCCACCGTGATGCGCGCCGGCACCAAGGTGAACGTCATCCCCGACCGGGTGGAGCTCGAGATCGACGTCCGGGCCCTGCCGGGGTGGAACCGGGCCCGGGTCGAGGCCACGCTGGCCGAGGCGCTCGGCGACATGGCGGGGGACGTCGACATCACGTGGAACTCGTACGACGAGTCGACGACGTCGCCCATCGACACCCCGCTGTTCAGCGCCCTCGAGCGCGTGGCCCGGCGCACCTATCCCGACGCCCGCTGCGTGCCCTTCATGACGGCGGGGGCCACCGACGCCCGATTCTTCCGCCGGGCCGGCGCCGTGGCCTACGGGTTCGGCCTCTTCAGCGAGCACCTCTCCTTCGAGGACTACTCCGCCATGTTCCACGGGGTCGACGAGCGGGTCGACACGGCCTCGCTGGGGTTGTCGGCCCAGCTGTGGGAGGGCCTGGTACGCGAGTCCCTGCGGTGAGCCCCCCTCCGGGCCGGGTCGGGGACCACCCCGGCCCTCCCCGTGGCGGCCGTGCTCTTCGACTTCGGCGGTGTGCTCAGCTCGAGCCCGTTCGAGGCCTTCGCCCGCTACGAGGCGGCCAACGGGCTCCCCGACGGCTTCGTCCGCTCCCTCAACGCCACCAATCCCGACGACAACGCCTGGGCCCGCCTCGAACGCAACGAGCTCGGCTTCGACGCCTTCTGCCAGGCCTTCGAGGCCGAGGCCGCCGCCGCCGGGGGGCGCCTCGACGCCCGGTCGCTGTTCGCCTCCTTCGCCGGCGAGCTGCGCCCCGCCATGCTCGAGGCCGTGGCCCGGTGCCGGGAGCACTACAAGACGGGGCTGCTCACCAACAACTTCCTCACCCCCCTGGCCGACCAGGGCGACGCCGGGCTGGGCGAGGTCCTGGCCCTGTTCGACGCCGTGGTGGAGTCCTCGGTGGTGGGGGTGCGCAAGCCCGACCCGCGCTTCTACCTCCTGGCCTGCGACCGGCTCGGCGTCGTGCCCGCCCAGGCCGTGTTCCTCGACGACCTGGGCGTCAACCTGAAGCCGGCCCGGGCCCTGGGCATGCGCACCATCAAGGTCACCGACGGCGCCACCGCCCTGACCGAGCTCGAGGACGTCCTCGGCATCCCGTTGCGCTGACGGGCCGGGCGCGCCGGTGAGCGGCCCCGGGGAGGGCGGTCAGGCGTGCGCACGGTTGGGGGAGGCCGGGGTGCGGGCGCAGCAGCGGGGCGCCCCGCCCGGCCGCCGGGAGCCGCGGGACCGGTGTGGGCGTCACCGCCGGGCGCCGTTGGGGTTGCCGGGGACCCGGGACCGGCCGTCCCCGGGCGTGGGGGCCGGCCCGAGGGCAGCCCGGACGCGTCAGGCGAAGGCCCGCCGCAGGAGGTCTTCCTCCTCGAGATGGTGCAGGGCGGCGCTCCCCGTGGCGGGGCTGGCCGACTCGGCCCGGCTCACGTGGGTGAGGACGAAGCGGTCGCGCAGGAGTCGGTGGAGCCGCCCGTGGGCGAAGGACCAGGCCCCCATGTTCTCGGGCTCCTCCTGGACCCACGTGACCGCCGTGGCCGAGGGGTAGCGGTCGAGCACCGCCGACAGGGCCTGCTCGGGCCAGGGGAAGAGCTGCTCCACCCGCACCACCGCCACCTGGGCGGGATCCACGCCGGGCCGGGGCAGGCCCGCCTCCCCCTGGCGGAGGGCCTCGCGCCGAGCCATGGCGTCGAAGGCCATCTTCCCCGAGCACAGCAGCACCCGCTGCACGGCGCCGGGGTCCACCGCCGCCAGGGGCAGGGCGAAGGGGGCGCCGGTGGTGGCGGGGTCGTCCACGACCTCGGCGAAGCTGCCCACCGTGAGCTCCTCCAGGCGCGACCGCGACGGGCGGGCCCGCAGGAGGGACTTGGGGGTGAACACCACCAGGGGCTTGCGCACCACGCCGTGGACCTGGGAGCGCAGGAGGTGGAAGTACTGGGCGGCGGTGGTGGGCTGGGCCAGGCGCATGTTGTCCCGGGCCGACAGGGTGAGGAAGCGCTCGATGCGGGCCGAGGAGTGCTCGGGGCCCTGCCCCTCGTAGCCGTGGGGCAGGAGGAGCACGAGGCCCGAACGCTGGCCCCACTTGTCGTCGGCGGCCACGAAGAAGTTGTCGATGATGATCTGGGCGCCGTTGGCGAAGTCACCGAACTGGGCCTCCCACGCCACCAGGGCCTCGGTCGCCTCCACCGAGTAGCCGTACTCGAAGCCCACGGCGGCGTACTCCGACAGGAGGGAGTCGTAGACGCCGAAGCGGCCCACCCGCTCCCCCGGCAGGTGGCGCAGCGGCACCCACTCCTGGCCGGTGTGGAAGTCGACGAGCACGGCGTGGCGCTGGCTGAAGGTGCCCCGCCGGGTGTCCTGCCCCGACAGGCGCACGTCGGTGCCCTCGAGCAGGATCGAGCCCAGGGCCAGGGCCTCCCCCAGGGCCCAGTCCACCTCGCCCCCCGCCACCATCTGGGTCCGCTGGGCGAACTGGCGCAGCAACTTGGGGTGCACGGTGAAGCCCTCGGGCACCGACGTGGCCTCCACCACCAGCTGCTCGAGCTCGGCCCGGTCCACCCCGGTGGCGGGGGCCGGCCGGGGGGCGGCCGGGGGCGGGGGCGCCGCCAGGGACAGGGGGCGGGGCGCCGCCGTCTGCCTGGTCTCGTCCAGGGCCACCTGCAGGCGGGTCTGGAAGTCCTCCAGGGCCTGCTCGGCCTCGTCGATGGTGATGTCGCCCCGGCGCACCAGGGACTCGGTGTAGAGCTTGCGCACCGAGCGGGTCCCGTCGATGATGGCGTACATCCTGGGCTGGGTGTAGCTCGGGTCGTCCCCCTCGTTGTGGCCGTGGCGCCGGTAGCAGACGATGTCGATGACCACGTCCTTGTGGAAGGCCTGGCGGAACCCGAAGGCCAGGCGGGCGGCACGCAGGCAGGCCTCGGGATCGTCCCCGTTCACGTGGAAGACGGGGCTCTGCACCATCTTGGCCACGTCGGTGGGGTACACCGACGAGCGGGCCGACTCGGGGGCGGTGGTGAAGCCGAGCTGGTTGTTCACCACGACGTGGACGGTCCCCCCGGTCCGGTACCCAGGGAGCTGGGAGAGCTCGAGGGTCTCGGCCACCACGCCCTGGCCGGCGAAGGCGGCGTCGCCGTGGACGAGGAGCGACAGCACGTCGAAGCAGCGCTCCCCGGCCAGCTCGTCCTGCTTGGCCCGGGCCATGCCCTCGACCACGGGGTCCACGGCCTCGAGGTGGGAGGGGTTCGAGGCCAGGGTCACGGGGATCTCGACACCCGAGCGGCCCACGAACTTGCCGGTGGCGCCCTTGTGGTACTTCACGTCGCCCGATCCCTGCACCGACTCGGGGTCGAGGTCCCCCTCGAATTCCCGGAAGATCTCCCCGTAGCTCTTGCCCACGATGTTGGCCAGGACGTTGAGCCGGCCCCGGTGGGCCATGCCCAGGACGACCTCGGTCAGCCCCGCCTCGGCCGCCTCGTCCAGCACGGTGTCGAGGAGGACGATGGTGGACTCGGCCCCCTCGAGGCCGAAGCGCTTCTGGCCCACGTAGCGGGTGTGGAGGAAGCGCTCGAAGGCCTCGGCCGCGTTGAGCCGGTCGAGGACGTGGCGCTGCTCGGCCGGGTCGAGGGCGGCCGGCACCCCCTCCACGTGCTCCTGGATCCAGCGCTTCTGGTCGGGATCCTGGATGTGCATGTACTCGATCCCGAGGGTCCGGCAGTAGGCGTCGCGCAGCACGTCGAGGGCCTCGCCCAGGCGCATGGTGCTCCTCCCCGCCAGCCCGTCGACGACGAAGCGCCGGTCGAGGTCCCACAGGGTGAGCCCGTAGGTGGTGGGGTCGAGCTCGGCGTGGAAGGGGCGGGGCTCGGCCGAGAGCGGGTCGAGGTCGGCGATCAGGTGGCCCCGCACCCGGTACATGTTGATGAGGCTCTGGACGTGGACCTGCTTCACCAGCCGGTCGTGCTCGCCGTCGGCGCTGTTGGTGTCGGCCTGCCAGCGCACCGGCTCGTAGGGCACGCCCATGGCCCCGAAGACCGACTCGTAGAAGTCGTGACCCCCGGTGAGGCATTCGCTCAGGTAGGTGAGGAACAGCCCCGACTCGGCCCCCTGGATGATGCGGTGGTCGTAGGTGGAGGTCACGGTGACGACGGGCCCCACCCCGACCTCGGCCAGGCTGCGCCGGTCGGCACCCTGGTACTCGGCGGGGTAGCCGAGGGCGCCCACCCCGACGATGGCGCCCTGACCGGGCATGAGCCGGGGCACCGACTGCACCGTGCCCAAGGTGCCCGGGTTGGTGAGGGTCACGGTGGCCCCGGCGAAGTCGTCGGGCGAGGCCTTGCCGGAGTGGACCTTGCGCACCAGGTCCTCGTAGGCCAGCACGAAGGCGCGGAAGTCGAGGGTGTCGGCGTCGCGCACCACCGGCACGAGCAGCGTCCGGCTGCCGTCGCTCTTCTCCACGTCCACGGCCAGGCCCAGCCCCACGTGGTCGTGGCGCAGCACCCCGGGGGCGGCCTTCCCGTCGGCGTCGCCCACGAAGCTGGCGTTGAGGGCGGGCACGGCACCGAGGGCCTGCACCACGGCGTAGCCGATGAGGTGGGTGAAGCTGACCTTGCCGCCCGAGGTGCGGCCCAGGTGCTGGTTGAGGATGGACCGGTTGACCTCGAGGAGCTTGGCCGGCACCGTCCGCACGCTGGTGGCGGTGGGGACGGCCAGCGAGGCCGTCATGTTGGCGGCGATGCGGGCCGCCGCCCCCCGCAGCACCACCGGGGCCTCGACCGCGGCGGGTGGGGCCGGGGTGGGGGACGGGCCGGTGGGGGCTGGGGCGGCGGGGGCCGGGGCGGCCGGTGCGGGCGCCGGGACGGGGGCGTCGGGAGCGGGCGGGGCGGCCCCGTCGGCGCGCCCGTCCGGGGCGGGGAGCCCGGCGGTGTCGGAGCCGGGAGCCGGGGCCCCACCCGGGGGCACGTAGTCGGCGAAGAACTCGCGCCAGCTGGCGCTCACCGCGGAGGGGTCGCGCAGGTACTGCTCGTACATGTCGTCGACCAGCCACGCGTTGGGACCGAAGGCCCCGCCCGGAGCGGGACTGCGCACGCGCGGTGACTCGTCGGCCATTAGGACCGATCCTACCGGGCCGCTTCGCGCCGCCGGCGGGAGGCGGTAGCCTCCCGCTCCGTGCGCCGGCCCCGCTCGCGACCCCGAGGCTGAGGCCGTGCGCGAGGGAGCGGCCGGCGCCGGGGAGGCGGCGGAGCGCGGGGCACCGGGGGCCCTGCACGTGGTCGAGCACCCCGGGACGCCGCCGTCCCCGGACCCCACCGTCGTCCTGGTGCACGGCTCCCTCGACCGCGGCGCCAGCTTCGCCCGCACCGTGCGGCGCCTCCCCGATCTCCACGTCGTCACCTACGACCGGCGCGGCTACCACCACTCCCGGGGTGCGGGCGTGGCCCGCTCCCTGGAGGAGCACGTGGCCGACCTGGTGGCCCTGGTGGGCCCGGGGCCGGCCGTGGTGGTGGGCCATTCCTACGGCGGCGACGTGGCCCTCGGTGCGGCCCTGGCCGCCCCCGGGGCGGTGCGGGCCGTGGGCGCCTACGAGCCCCCCCTCCCCTGGTGCGCGTGGTGGCCCCGGCGCAGCGCGTCGAGCATCGCCGACGAGGACCCCGCCGCCTTCGCCCAGGGCTTCTTCGGCCGGGTGGTGGGCGAGGGGGGCTGGGAGCGCCTGAGCGACCAGGCCCGGGCCGCCCGCCGCGCCGACGGGCCCGCCCTGGTGGCGGAGCTGGCCGACCTGCGCCGCTCCCGGCCGCCCTTCGACGTCGGCGCCCTGACCCGGCCCCTCGTACTGGGGCGGGGCGGGCGCTCGGTCTGGCACCACCGCCGTGCCGTCGACGCCCTCCAGGAGCTCGTGCCCGACGCCGAGGTGGTCGAGATCCCGGCCGCCGCCCACGGCGCCCCCCTGACCCACCCCGACGCCTTCGCCGCCCTGGTCCGCCGGGTGGTGGCCCGCGCCGCCGGAGGCTGAGCCCGCCGCGCCCCCGCTGCCCCTACCCCGTGGGCGGCGCCGCCCTGGTCTCGGCCCAGGTGCGCCCGGCCTCGACGTCGGGGTCGTGGGGCAGCCCGAGCACCCGCTCGGCGATGATGCTGCGCTGCACCTCGGCCGTGCCGCCCCCGATGGTGAGGGCCCGGGCGAAGAGGTACCCCGTGGCCCACAGGGCCGAGGGCCAGCGCCCTCGCCCGGCGCCGGGGCCGGGCCCGGGGGGGCGGCGGGCGGCGAGGCCCTCGGCCGGCCCGGCCCCGGCCAGGAGGGCGTGGCTCCCGGCCAGGGTCGCCGCCACCTCCATGACCCGCTGCCCGTGGTCGTCGGCCAGGGCCTTGCGGACCGAGGCCTCGGGCCCCGGGGCCCGGCCCGACACCACCGCGCTCACGGTGCGCAGCCGGATGAGGCGCAGGATCTCCCCCTCGCCCCACAGGCGGGCCAGGGCCTGGCGCAGGGCGGGGTCCGCCACGCCGCCGGCGTCGCGCACCACGCCCACCAGGTCCTCGGCCGTCGGCCCCTGGCCCCACAGCGCCCCCTCGCCCGAGAGCGAGACCCGCTCGTTGCCGAGCGTCACCTTGGCCAGGGCCCACCCCCCGTGCTCCTCCCCCACCAGGTTGGCGGCGGGGAGGCGCACGTCGTCGAGGAACACCTCGTTGAAGGTGTGCTCGCCCGTCATGTCCACGATGGGGCGCACCGTGACGCCGGGGGCGTCCATGGGGCACACGAAGTACGAGATCCCCCCGTGCTTGGGGGCGTCGGGATCGGTGCGGGCCAGGAGGATGCCGAGCGCGGCGATGTGGGCGTAGCTGGTCCACACCTTCTGCCCCCGCACCACCCACTCGTCGCCGTCGCGCCACGCCCGCGTGGCCAGTCCCGCCAGGTCCGATCCCGCCCCCGGCTCGGAGAAGAGCTGGCACCACACCTCCTCGCCCGACAGCAGGGGCGGGAGGTAGCGCGCCCGCTGCTCCCCCGTGCCGGCGTGCACCAGCGTGGGCCCGGCCCAGCCGATCCCGATGGGGTTGAAGGGCCGTCGCACCCCGGCCCGGCGCAGTTCCTCGTCGATGACGAGCTGGCTCACGGCGTCGGCGTCGCGCCCCCAGGGCCGGGGCCAGTGCGGGGCCACGTAGCCGGCCGCGGCGAGCTGGCGCGCCGTGGGGGCGGGGTGGGCCGCCAGCCACGCCCGCACGTCGTGACGGGCCGGATGGTCGTCCCCGGGCAGGGCCAGGTCCACGGCGCCAGAGCGTAGGCTGCCGCGATGACCGATTGGAACTACGCCGACGTGTGGGAGGTGGTGGCCGACACCGTGCCCCACGCACCGGCCCTCGTGCACGGCACCAGGACGCAGACCTGGGCCGAGACCGAGCGGCGCGCCAACGGCGTGGCCCGGGCCCTGCTCGACCTGGGGCTGGCCCACCAGGACAAGGTCGCCCACTACCTCTACAACGGCCCGGAGTACCTGGAGTCCACCTTCGGGATCCTGAAGGCCGGGCTGGTGCCGGTCAACACCAACTACCGCTACACCGACGACGAGCTCGTCTACCTGTGGGACAACGCCGACGCCGTCGTGGTCCTCTTCCACGGCGCCTTCGCCGAGCGCATCGCCGGCCTGCGCCACCGCGTCCCGGGGGTGCGGGCCTGGTGGTGGGTGGACGACGGCTCGGGTCCGTGCCCGGCCTGGGCCACCCCCTACGAGGACGCCGCCGGCCACGACCCGGCCCGGGTGAGCCCCCCGTGGGGGCGATCGGGCGACGACCTGTACCTGCTCTACACGGGAGGCACCACGGGCATGCCCAAGGGGGTGATGTGGCGCCAGGACGACCTGTTCTGCCGGCTCAACGCCGGCAACATCCTCCGCATCGACGAGCACGGTGGCCTGCCCGCCGTGCACCGGACGGTGGTCGGGGCCGGTCCCGTCCACCTGCCGGCCTGCCCCCTCATGCACGGCACCGGCGCCTTCTCCTCCATGGCCATGCTGGCCGTCGGCGGCTGCGTGGTCACCCTCACGGGACGGCGCTTCGACCCGGTGGAGCTGCTCGACACGGTCGACGCCGACAACGTCAACACCATCGCCATCGTGGGGGACGCCTTCGCCAAGCCCATCCTGGCCGCCCTCGACGACCACCCCGACCGCTGGCGGCTCTCCACCCTGCTGGCCATGGTCTCGTCGGGGGTCATGTGGAGCGAGGAGACCAAGAAGGGCCTGCTCGGCCACCGCCCCACCCTCATGCTCATCGACGCCTTCTCCTCGTCGGAGGCCATCGGCATGGGCGCGTCGGTGTCGAGCGGCACCGCCACCGAGCACACGGCCCGCTTCACCATCAGCCCCGACGTGCGGGTCCTCGACCCCGAGTCCGACCGCGACGTGGTCCCGGGATCGGGCGAGGTGGGGGTGCTCGCCCTCGGTGGCCGCAACCCCCTCGGCTACTACAAGGACGACGCCAAGTCGGCCGCCACCTTCCGGCTCATCGACGGGGTGCGGTACTCGGTGCCGGGCGACTTCGCCAGCGTCGACGCCGACGGCGCCATCCAGCTCCTCGGGCGCGGGTCGGTGGTGGTGAACACGGGCGGGGAGAAGGTCTTCCCCGAGGAGGTCGAGGAGGTGCTCAAGCTCCATCCCGCCGTGGGCGACGCCGTGGTGGTGGGCATCCCCGACGAGCGCTTCGGGCAGGCCGTGGCGGCCGTGGTCGAGCTGCGCCCCGGGGCCTCGGTGACCGAGGACGAGCTCGTCGGGCACGTCCGGGCCCACCTCGCCGCCTACAAGGCCCCCCGGCGGGTCCACGTGGTGGACACCATCGGCCGCTCGCCGGCCGGCAAGGTCGACTACGCCCGGCACCGGGCCGAGACGGCGACGTGGGCGGCCGAGACGGGCTGAGCCACCCTCCCGCCGACCCCCGGGCCGGTCCGCTCGACGCCATGGCGGGCTGGCCCGTGGCCCAGGCCGGGGGCGTCGTGGTCCGCCTCGAGGGCCCGGGCCCCGGCGCCGTCCCGGCCGCGGTGGGGCAGGCCGGGGACGTCGACGCCGTGCTCCCCTGGGCCTCGGTCACCAAGCTCCTCGTGACCATGGCCGTCCTGGTGGCGGTGGAGGAGGGCACCGTCTCCCTCGACGACCGGGCCGGGCCGCCCGGCTCGACCGTGCGCCACCTGCTGGCCCACGCCTCGGGCCTCGCCCCCGAGGGCGGGGCCGTGCTGGCCCCCCCGGGACGCCGGCGGATCTACTCCAACGCCGGGTTCGAGGTCCTGGCCCAGCACCTGGCCTCGGCGGCGGGCATGGAGGTCGACACCTACGTGCGCCTGGGCGTGACCGAGCCCCTGGGCATGACGGCCACCGCCCTGGCCCCGGGGGCCTCGCCCGCCTCCGGGGCGTGGGGGTCGGGACGCGACCTGGCCCGGCTGGGGGCCGAGCTCCTGGCCCCCCGCCTCGTCAGCCCGGCCACCCTGGCCTCGGCCACGGCCACCGCCTTCCCCGGCCTGGCGGGGGTCCTGCCCGGCTTCGGCCGCTTCGACCCCTGCGACTGGGGCCTCGGCTTCGAGCGGCGCGACGCCAAGGCGCCCCACTGGACCGGGCCGGCCAACTCCCCGGCCACCTTCGGCCACTTCGGCCAGCGGGCCGGCTTCCTGTGGGTGGACCCGGGGCCGGGCCTGGCCTGCGCCGTGCTGAGCGACGGGGCCTTCGGCCCGTGGGCGGCCGAGGCGTGGCCGGCCCTGGCCGACGCCGTGGTGGCACGGTGGGGCGGCCCGGAGCCGGGAGGTGCGGCTCCGGTGGCCTAAGCTCGGCCCCCGTGAAAGGCGTCATCCTGGCCGGCGGGACGGGGACGCGCCTGCACCCCCTCACCCGCATCACCAACAAGCACCTCCTCCCCATCTACGACCGCCCCATGATCAGCTACGCCATCGAGGCGCTGGTCCTGGCCGGCATCAACGAGATGATGCTGGTCACGGGGGGCACCCACGCCGGGGAGTTCCTGCGCCACCTCGGCAACGGCCACGACCACGGCATCGACCGCCTGAGCTACGCCTACCAGGACCGCCCCGGGGGCATCGCCGAGGCCCTGGGCCTGGCCGAGCGCTTCGCCGGGGGGGACGCCGTGCTCGTGATGCTGGGCGACAACATCGTGGAGCGCACCTTCCGCCCCACCGTGGAGCACTTCGCCGAGCAGGGGGGCGGGGCCCGCATCGTGCTCACCGAGGCCGACGACCCCGTCCACCTGCGCCACCTCGGGGTCCCCGCCTTCGACGACGCCGGCCGCATCGTGCGCATCGTGGAGAAGCCCGAGGACCCCCCGAGCTCCTACGCCGTGACCGGGATCTACTGCTACGACCCGGGGGTCTTCGAGGTCATCGGCACCCTGGAGCCCTCGGGCCGGGGCGAGCTCGAGATCACCGACGTCAACAACTACTACGTCGACCAGGGCACCATGGCCTACGACATCCTCGACGGGTTCTGGGGCGACGCGGGCGAGTCCATCGACGCCTACTACGCCGTCAACGACTTCGTCCGGGCCAACGGGGCCAACAAGGGCTGAGGGCCCGGCCCGTCGTGCGGGCCGGTCAGGTGTCGAGGAAGCGGCGGATCCCGAGGATCGATCCGAGCGAGCCGATCACCACTCCGATGATGACCACCACCAGGCTGGTCACCACGACCTCGCCGATGGGCATCTGCATCTGGTACCAGATGTTGCCGGTCTTGGTGTTGCTGAAGCC
>DATJOV010000246.1:0-2720 GCA_035506735.1 Acidimicrobiales bacterium
TGGTGCCACCGTCTCGCGCCGACCCGGAGGGGACCAGGGCCGAAGGGCCCTTTGCCGGGCCGACGCGCGCGGGGCGGGCCGCTCGACGGCGAGGGGGGTCGCTCGGGGAGCCGGTAGTGTTGGGGCATGGCCGGACCACGTGCGGGGGTCCCGTCGTCGTCCCCGGGGGGGGACGGATCGGCGGGTATCGAGGGGGACGCGGGCTTCGATCCCGCCGCGGTGCGGGCCAAGTACCTGGCCGAGCGGGACAAGCGGCTCGTCCCGGGCCGGGCCGAGATCCGCGACCTGCGCACCGACGAGCACTTCACCCACTACCGCGACGACCCCTTCACCCCCTACGTCGAGCGCGACCCGGTGACCGAGGACCTCGACGTGGTCATCGTGGGCGGAGGGATCGCCGGCATCCTGGCCGCGGCCCAGCTGCGCACGGCCGGGATCGAGCGCATCCGCATCGTGGACCTGGCCGGCGGCATCGGGGGCACGTGGTACTGGAACCGCTACCCGGGCGTGATGTGCGACGTCGAGTCCTACATCTACATGCCCATGCTGGAGGAGCTCGGCTACGTCCCCACCCGGCGCTACGCCTACGGGGAGGAGATCCTGGAGCACCTCCAGGCCATCGCCGGGCGCTTCGACCTCGAGCGCGACGCCCTGTTCCACACCGGGGTGCAGCGGGCCGAGTGGTGCGAGGACACGGGGCGCTGGCGCATCCGGACCGACCGGGGCGACGAGCTGCACGCCCGGTGGTACGTGCTGGCCGTGGGGATCCTCAACCTGCTCAAGCTCCCCACCATCCCCGGCATGGAGGACTTCGCCGGCCGCTCCTTCCACGCGGCGCGCTGGGACTACGACTACACCGGGGGCTCGGCCCACGAGCCCCTGGTGCGCCTGGCGGGCAAGACCGTGGCCCTCATCGGCACCGGGGCCACCGGCATCCAGTGCCTCCCGCCCCTGGCGGAGTCGGCCGAGCACGTCTACGTCTTCCAGCGCACACCATCGGCCATCGGGGTCCGGGGCAACCGGCCCACGGCGCCGGACTTCGCCGGCACCCTGACGCCGGGCTGGCAGCGGGCCCGCATGGACAACTTCCAGGCGATCATGCTGGGCCTGGCCGTCGAGAGCGACGACGTCGACGACGGCTGGACCCGGCACTTCGCCGCCGTCCACCACCCCCCCCGCCCGTCCGGCATGAGCACGGCCGACTGGCTGCGCAGCGGGGAGGAGCTCGACTACCGGATCATGGAGGAGCACCGCCACCGGGTGGAGGAGCTCGTGACCGACCCCGCCACGGCCGAGATCCTGAAGCCCTACTACCGCTACCTGTGCAAGCGGCCCTGCTTCCACGACGAGTACCTCTCCGCCTTCAACAACGCCAACGTCACCCTGGTGGACTGCCCCTCGGGGATCGAGCGCATGACCAAGGAGGGCCTCGTGGTGGGGGGACGGCAGTACGAGGTGGACTGCATCGTGTACGGGACCGGCTTCGAGGCCGAGCTCACCCCCCTGTTCCGGCGGGCCGGCCACGAGATCGTGGGGCGGGGCGGCGTCTCCCTGGCGGAGAAGTGGGGCGAGGGGGCGTCGAGCCTGTTCGGCATGATGACCCGGGGCTTCCCCAACCTCTTCGCCATGCCGGCCCCGGGGCAGCAGGCGGTGGTGACGGTGAACTACACCCAGCTGGCCGTCCTGGGGGCCGAGTTCGTGGGGCGCACCATCGGCATGCTGGCCCGCCACGGCGTCGAGGTCTTCGACGTGAGCGCCGAGGCCGAGGAGGCCTGGACCCAGAAGGTGGTGGACTCCTTCGTCGACGGGAGCGCCCTGATGTCGGCCTGCACCCCGTCCCGCATCAACAACGAGGGCCACCCCGAGGCTCTCAACCCCCGCAACGGCAACTACGGGCGGGGCATGGGCGACTGGTTCGGCTACCGCCAGGTGCTCGAGCAGTGGCTCGAGGCCGGGACCTTCGAGGGACTCGAGGTCGGACGCCAGCCCGTCTCGCCGTGAGCGGGCGCCGGCGGGTGGCCGTCGTCACCGGCGGCGGCGGGGGGATCGGGGCGGCCGTGGCCGAGGAGCTGGGCCGGGGGGGCTGGTTCGTGGTCACCGTCGACCCCCTGGTGAGCCTGGACGGCTCCGAGCGCCTGCCCGAGCCCGAGGAGACCACCGCCGGTCGCATCGTGGCGGCGGGAGGGGCGGCCCGGGCGTCGGCCACGTCGGTGACCGACGGGGACGGCGTGCGGGCCCTCTTCGGCGAGCTGGTCGAAGAGCACGGCGGCCTCGACGCCGTGGTCAACGTGGCGGGCATCACCCGCCAGACGGGCTTCGCCCACGGCACCGAGGCGGACTGGTCGGCCGTCCTGGCCGTGCACCTGGAGGGCTACCTCAACGTGCTGGGCGCCGCCCTCCCCCTCATGGCCGCCGCCGGCCGGGGCCGCATCGTGGGGGTCACCTCGGGCTCGGGATGGCGTCCCGCCGACGCCGGCGCCTACAGCTGCGCCAAGCGGGCCATCGCCTCGCTCACCTGGCAGCTGGGCCGCCAGGTCCCGCCCGGGGTGACCGTCAACGCCATGTCCCCCATCGCCGCCACCCGCATGGTCGCCGCCGCCATCGAGCGGGCCCGCCAGGTGGCCAAGGCCGGCGGGGGCGGGGGCGGGGGAGGCGGGCTCTCCCTCACGGGGATGCCCGGCCCCGAGGATCTCGGCCCCCTGGGTGCCTTCCTCGTGGGC
>DATJOV010000247.1:0-4623 GCA_035506735.1 Acidimicrobiales bacterium
TGCTCGAGATGTCGAGGGCGGGGATGGCCACCCGCTCCACCCGCCAGCCGGGGGGGTCGTGCTCGGGGGCCCGCCCGGCCCGGTCGACCACCACCAGGGTGGCGGCCCGCCGCAGGTCGTCCACCCGGTGCCAGGTGTCGAGCTCGGCCGCCACGTCGGCCCCCACCACAACGAAGGGGACCACGCCGGGCCGGGCCGCCACCAGCTCGTCCACCGTGTCGGCGCTGTAGCTGGGGCCGCCCCGGTCGATCTCGAGGCGCGACGCCTCGAGCCCGGCCACCCCCTCCACCGCCGCCGCCACCACGGCCAGGCGGGCCTCGGCCGGGGTGACCGAGCGGGTGCCCGCCTTCTGCCACGGCTCGTTGGCCACCACCAGCAGGACCCGGTCCAGCCCCAGGGCCTCCCGGGCCCGGGTGGCGGCCACCAGGTGGCCCACGTGGACGGGGTCGAAGGTGCCCCCCAGGATCCCGAGGCGCTCCCCCCCGGGGACGGCGCCCCGTGCTTGGCCGCCCCCGCCCACGGCACCGAGCGTAGGCGGAGAGCATTTACGCTGTAGTCCCATGACGCCGCCGGAGTGGACGCCCCAGCGCTGGCGGCGCCTGCCCGCCGCCCAGCAGCCCACGTGGCCGGACGAGGACGAGCTCGAGCGCGTCCTCAAGGAGCTGGCCGGCCTCCCCCCCCTGGTCTTCGCCGGGGAGGCCCGCCGCCTGGTGGGAGCCCTGGGCGAGGTGGCCGAGGGCCGGGCCTTCCTGCTCCAGGCGGGCGACTGCGCCGAGTCCTTCGCCGAGTTCTCGGCCGACGCCATCCGCGACAAGCTCAAGGTCATCCTGCAGATGGCCGTGGTCCTCACGTACGGGGCCGGGGTGCCCGTGGTCAAGGTGGGCCGCATCGCCGGGCAGTTCGCCAAGCCCCGCTCCTCCCCCACCGAGCGCATCGGCGAGCTCGAGATCGACGCCTTCCGGGGCCACATGGTCAACGACGACGCCCCCGACCCCGCCGCCCGGGTCCCCGACCCCCGCCGCCTGGTGGCCGCCTACCACCAGTCGGCGTCGACCCTGAACCTGGTGCGGGCCTTCACCAAGGGGGGCTTCGCCGACCTCTCCCAGGTGCACCTGTGGAACCAGCAGTTCGTGGCCTCGAGCGAGGCGGGCCGGCGCTACGAGCGCATCGCGGGCGAGATCGACCGGGCCCTGCGCTTCATGGCGGCGTGCGGCATCGACCTGGCCGGGGAGGAGTCGCTGCACGAGGTGGACTTCTTCACCAGCCACGACGCCCTCATCCTCGGCTACGAGGAGGCGCTCACCCGCCAGGACTCCCTCACCGGGGACTGGTACGACTGCTCGGCCCACATGCTGTGGGCGGGCGAGCGGACCCGGCAGCTCGACGGCGCCCACATCGACTTCCTGGCCGGGGTGCACAACCCGGTGGGATGCAAGGTGGGCGCCACCACCGAGGTGGCCGAGGTCCTCGAGCTGTGCGAGCGGCTCAACCCGGGCCGGGTCCCGGGCCGCCTCACCCTCATCACCCGCATGGGGGCGGGGGCCGTGGCCGAGGCCCTCCCCCCCCTCCTGGAGGCGGTGGGCGGCGCCGGACACCCGGTGGTGTGGGCGTGCGACCCCATGCACGGCAACACCTTCGTGAGCGAGGGGGGCCGCAAGACCCGGCGCTTCGACGACATCCTGAGCGAGCTCAAGGGTTTCTTCGCCGCCCACGACGAGGCGGGCACGTGGCCGGGGGGCGTGCACCTCGAGCTCACCGGCGACGACGTCACCGAGTGCCTGGGCGGCTTCGACGACATCGGCGAGGGCCAGCTCCACGAGCGCTACACCACGACCTGCGATCCGCGCCTCAACGCCCGCCAATCGATCGACCTGGCCTTCCGCGTGGCCGAGTTCCTGCGGGCCTGACGCCGCGCCGCGCCACCACCACCCCCGCCGCCCTCCGCCCACCGTCCCACAGTCGGCGCACAGCCCGTCCCGGCCCTCCCGCCCCGGCGGGACCGACGGCACGGCCGGGCCGGGGCCCGGACGCGGCGTCGGCGCAGGTGGGCGGTGATCCTGGCCGGGATCGTTGCGTCGCGGCGGCACGGGCAGGAGAATGGCTCTGTCCCGGGGCACCTCGGCTGCGCCGGATGCGCATGCCGCGCCGCACGGCGGCACCACCACCCATCCGTCCCAGGCGGGTCCGTGCCCGGTGTCCCCACAGGCAGCGACCCATGGCCCGAACCACAACCTTCCCCCCGCTCCCCCGGTCCTCCCTGCGCCGCGCCGGCCTCCGGCGCAGCGCGCTCGCGGCCGTGGTGGTCGTGGCGCTGTGCGCCCTGGCCGGGCCGGTCCGGCCCGGCCCCGGCGGGACGGGGGAGCGCCACCCCGCCCTCGCACCGGCGGCGGCCGTCGGCGTCCCCGCCTACTGGATGGTGGCCTCGGACGGCGGGGTCTTCGCCTTCGGCGGGTTGCCCTTCGACGGCTCGATGGGGGGGCACCGCCTGACCCAGCCCATGGTGGGGATGGCCCCCACCTCCACCCTGACCGGGGCCACCGGCCAGGGGTACTGGACCGTGGCCGCCGACGGGGGCATCTTCACCTTCGGCAACGCCCCCTTCCTGGGGTCGATGGGCGGCCACCACCTCGACAGCCCCATGGTGGGCATGGCGGCCGACCCCGCCACGGGCGGCTACTGGACGGTGGCGGCCGACGGGGGGGTCTTCTCCTACGGGGCCCCCTTCTTCGGGTCCATGGGGGGCCACCACCTCGACCAGCCCATCGTGAGCATGGTGGCCACCCCCGACGGCGGGGGGTACTGGCTCTTCGCCGCCGACGGCGGGGTCTTCGCCTTCGGCGACGCCGGCTACGCCGGCTCCCTGGGTGCGGTGCACCTGGCCAAGCCCATCGTGGGGGCGGCCGCCCCCGACGCCGGGGGGTACTGGATGGTGGCCTCCGACGGCGGGGTCTTCGCCTTCGGCGACGCCGGCTACTTCGGCTCCCTGGGGGGCCACGTCCTGCGCCACCCCGTGGTGGGCCTGGCCGCCGCCGACCCGGGCGGGTACTGGATCACCGACAGCAACGGGGCGGTGACGGCCTTCGGCGACGCCGGCTACTTCGGCTCCGCCCCCCAGCACATCACCGAGCCGGTGGTGGCCATCGTCGACGGGCCCGGGACGGGGGCCGTCACCAACGGCGCCTATCCCTCGGGCAGCTACGGCTACGACGTCTCGGTCTTCCAGGACAACCCCCCCGCCTGCACCTCGACCCTGCCCTCGGGCCACACCGTGGGCATCGTCGAGGCCACCGGCGCCGCCAGCGGCTACCCCAACACCTGCCTGGCCCACGAGGCGGCCTGGGCCGGGGCCGGGCTCAACCTCTACCTCTTCCTCACCGACGGCAGCGACGCCACCGACGACCAGCCCGGGTGCGGGGGCGACCCCGCCTGCAACTGGGGCTACGAGGCCGGCACCTATGCCTACGACTACGTGGTGTCCCAGGGGGTCAGCCCCCTGGTGACGTGGTGGCTGGACGTGGAGCCGGCCAACTGGTCCTCCGACACGGGCGAGAACGACCAGGTGATCGCCGGGGCCATCGACGCCATCCGCTCCTTCGGGATCAACAACGTGGGCATCTACACCAGCCCGCTCACCTGGAACGGGATCGCCGGCGACTACCAGCCCGCCGTGCCCCTGTGGGTGGCGTGGTACACGGGGGACCCCCAGACCAACTGCACCGGGGCCGTGGCCTACGCCGCCGCCAACGGCGACAACCTCCCCACCGGGGGGGTGTGGCTCACCCAGTACACCGACCAGGCCAACGGGGTGAGCCTCGACGGCGACTACGCCTGCTGAGCGGGCCCGGCCCACCCCGTCGGGGGGGCCGACCCGCCGGCGAGGTGGGCGGCGTCGTTGTAGCGCACCAGGCGCCACCACCCGTCCTCGGCCGCCCACTCGGTGAGCGAGGTGTGGGTGGTGGCCAGCCCGGGGCGGGTCCCGGGCGCCACGGGGAGGAAGCGCACCATCGAGGCCTCGACCACCCCGGCGTGGCACACCACCACCACCAGCCCCCCGGGGTGGGCGCCGGCCAGGGCGGCCAGGGCGGCGGTGGCCCGGTCCACGAAGCCCCCCCAGCTCTCCCCCCCCGGGGCCACGGCGGTGTCGGGGAAGCGGGCGAAGTCGGGCTCGCCGTAGCGGCGGCGGAAGGTGTCCCAGTCGAGCCCGTCGGCCTCCCCCGGGTGCAGCTCGCACACCCCGCAGTCCGCCGCGGCCGGGGCGCCGCCCCCCACGGCGGGGGCGATGAGCGCCGCCGTCTCGAGGGCCCGGGGCAGGACGCTCGCCACCAGGGCGTCGGCCCGGGCCAGCTCGCCCGTGGCGGCCAGGCGGGCGTGCAGGGCCCGGGCCTGGGCCCGCCCGGCGTCGGTGAGCCCGGTGCAGCCCCGCTCGCCCCCCACCACGCCCTCGACGTTGCACCGGGCCTCGCCGTGGCGCACCAGGACCAGCCGCGTGGCCGTCTCGGGGGTGGGCGCCACCGAGCGCATGCCCGGGGGCGGCCCGCTCACGCCAGCTCCTCCACGAAGCGCTCGAGCTGGCGCAGGTTGCGGCACTCGACCACGTCGTCGCAGTGCACGGCGTACTCCCCC
>DATJOV010000248.1:0-15745 GCA_035506735.1 Acidimicrobiales bacterium
ATGCGCAGCTTGGAGTGGACGCTCGCCACCACCACGTCCAGGCGGGCCAGGAGGTCGGGGTCCTGGTCGAGGGAGCCGTCCTCGAGGATGTCGACCTCGATGCCGGTGAGGATGCGGAAGGGGGCCAGCTCCTCGTTCAGCGTCTCCACCACCTCGAGCTGGCGGCGCAGGCGCTCGGGGTCGAGGCCATGGGCCACGGTGAGGCGGGGGCTGTGGTCCGTGAGGGCAAGGTACTCGTGGCCGAGCGCCGCCGCGGCCTGGGCCATCTCGGCGATGGGACTGCCCCCGTCGGACCAGTCCGAGTGGCTGTGGCAGTCCCCTCGCAGGGCCCGGCGCAGCGCTCCGGCCTCCCCCTCCAGCGCGGGCGGGCGCTCGGCCTCGAGATGGACGAGGTAGGAGGGGGTCTCGCCGGCCACCGCCTCGGCGATGACCCGGGCCGTGGTGTCGCCCACGCCGGGGAGGTCGTCCAGTCGGCCCACGGCGGCCAGCTGGGCCAGACGGGCCGGATCGGTGCCGTCGACCGTCGCCGCCGCCTTGCGGAAGGCCCGCACCTTGTAGGTCTCGGCCCGGGCCGCCTCCAGGAGGTAGGCGATCCGTCTCAGTGCCTCGGCCGGGTCCACCCCGAGAAGGCTACCGAGGGGCGGGGGAACCTCCCGCCGGCGGGCCGGGGACCACCCGTTCCCGGGGCCACGTCGAGCGGCCCGATCCGTGCCACCATCGACCCATGGCCGACGTCGCCGTGACCGTGCAGGTCGACGGGCACAGCGTCAAGGTGTCGAACCCGGACAAGGTGTTCTTCTCGGCCCGGGGGGAGACCAAGCTGGACCTGGTCCGC
Organism: Acidimicrobiales bacterium; assembly: GCA_035506735.1. Taxonomy (GTDB): domain Bacteria; phylum Actinomycetota; class Acidimicrobiia; order Acidimicrobiales; family UBA8190; genus DATJOV01. The sequence continues at coordinate 836 of DATJOV010000248.1, forward strand.
TACTACTTCGCCGTGGGGCCCGGCGCCCTGCGGGGGGTGCGGGAGCGGCCCACCGTGCTCAAGCGCTTCCCCGACGGCGCCGAGGGGCCCTTCTTCTACCAGAAGCGGGTCCCCCCCTCGCGCCCCCCCTGGCTCCAGACCGTCACCGTCACCTTCCCGAGCGGCCGCCACGCCGAGGAGCTGTGCCCCGTGGACGTGGCCCACATCCTGTGGGCCGTGAACCTGGGGTGCCTCGACCTCAACCCCTGGCCGGTGCGCCGGGCCGACGTGGACCACCCCGACGAGCTGCGGGTGGACCTCGATCCCCAGCCCGGGGTGCCCTTCGCCGCCGTGCGCACCGTGGCCCTCGAGGCCCGGGTCGTGCTGGAGGAGCACGGCCTCGAAGGGTTCCCCAAGACCTCGGGTTCGCGCGGCATCCACGTCAACGTCCCCCTCGAACCCCGCTGGACCTTCACCGAGGTGCGCCGGGCGGCGCTGGCCCTGGCCCGCGAGATCGAGCGGCGCCTGCCCGCCATGGCCACCTCGGCGTGGTGGAAGGAGCAGCGGGGCGAGCGCGTCTTCATCGACTACAACCAGAACGCCCGGGACCGCACCGTGGCCTCGGCCTACTCCGTCCGGGCCAATCCCGAGGGCCGGGTGTCGTGCCCCCTGTTCTGGGACGAGGTCCCCGACGTGGACCCCGGCGACCTCACCCTGGCCACCGTCCCCGCCCGCTACGCCCGCATCGGGGACCCCGGCGCCGGCATCGACGACCGGCGCGGCGATCTCCGGCCCCTTCTCGACCTGGCGGCCCGCGACGAGGCGGGGGGCCTGGGGGACGCCCCGTGGCCCCCGCACTTCGCCAAGCAGCGGGGCGAGCCCCACCGGGCCGCCCCCAGCCGGTCGCGCCAGCGCCGGCGGGCCGACCCCGCTCCCGACCCCGCCGACGACGGGGGCGAGGCCCAGGCCTGAGCAGGACCTAGGCCCCGAACACGGCGGCGAGCTCCTCGGGCACGACCACCTCGAGCTGGGCGTAGGTACATGAGTCGGGGCGCCGGTCCGGCCGCCAGCGCCGGAAGGTGGCGGCGTGGCGGAATCGGTCGTGCTGGAGGTGGTCGTAGGCCACCTCGCACACGAGGACGGGGTCCAGGGGCTCCCAGCTGAGGTCCTTCTGGGCGTTCCAGCGCGAGGGCGCGCCGGGGGTGCGGCCCCGGCGGGCGGCGTCGGCCTCGAAGGCGGCCCAGGCCGCCCAGGGATGGCCCTCGAGGGAGGGGGGGCGATAGGGGGCGATCTCCTCCACCAGCTCGCGTCGGCGTGCCGCCGTGAACGAGGCCGTCACCCCCACGTGGTGGAGCACCCCGGCGTCGTCGTAGAGGCCGAGGAGGAGCGAGCCGACCACCCCGCCCGACTTGTGCCACCGGAATCCGGCCACCACGCAGTCGGCGGTGCGCTCGTGCTTGACCTTCAGCATGGTCCGTTCCCCCTCCCGGTAGGGGAGGTCGAGGTGCTTGGCCACCACCCCGTCGAGCCCGGCTCCCTCGAAGCGGCCGAACCAGTCCTCGGCCACGGTGGGGTCGGTGGTGGCCGGGGTGAGGTGGACCGGGGGCTCGGCGTCCCGCAGGGCCGCTTCGAGCAGGGCGTGGCGGGTGCGGAGGGGCTCGGCCCGCAGGTCGCGGTCATCGAGGGCCAGGAGGTCGAAGGCCACGAACGACGCCGGCGTGGACTCGGCCAGCAGGGCCACGCGCGAGGCGGCGGGATGGATGCGCTGGAGCAGGGCGTCGAAGTCGAGACCGTGGGGCGAGGTGATGACGATCTCGCCGTCGACCACGGCCCGCTGCGGGAGCTGGGCCTGCAGGGGGCCCAGGAGCTCGGGGAAGTAGCGGGTGAGGGGCCGTTCGTTGCGGCTGCCGAGCTCGACCTCGTCGCCGTGACGGAAGACGATGCAGCGGAAGCCGTCCCACTTGGGCTCGTAGAGCAGGTCCTGGCCCGTCGGGAGGGTGCGGGCCAGCTTGGCCAGCATGGGGGAGACGGGGGGGTTGACGGGGAGGTCCACGGCCCCACGTTGCCACGGCCGGGGGGCCGGGGGGCGGGAGCGGGCAGCGGTGGCCCCGGGGCGCGATGGTGGGGGAGGAGGAGCCCATGCCCAACCCCATGTTCGTCTACGACCCCCACATGACCGACCTCATCGTCGACTACTGCCGGCGTCGGTTGGCGGTCGACCCCGTCCCCCTCGACTTCGGCGGGACCGAGCGCTTCGGAACCCTCCTGGACGGGTTGCTGGGCGAGGAGGGCCACGACCCCGAGGCCGTGCTGGCGCTCTTCGGCGACCATCTGGCCCGGGGCGTGGTCTCCTGCGACAGCCCCCGCTTCCTTTCCTTCATCCCGGCTGCCCCCACCAAGGCCGCCCTGCTCTTCGACATGGTGGTGTCGTGCTCCTCCCTCCAGGGGACCTCGTGGCTCGAGGCGGCCGGGGCCGTCGTGGCCGAGAACCAGGCCCTGGCCTTCCTGGCCGAGCTGGCCGGGCTGCCCCCCGGCGCCGGCGGCTGCTTCGTCTCGGGCGGGTCGATCGCCAACCTCTCGGCCCTGGCCGTGGCCCGTGACACCGCCCCCGCCCGCCGGGGGCGGTCCCCGGACCGGCCCCGGATCGCCGTGGGGGAGGAGACCCACGCCTCGGTGGCCAACTCCCTTCGCCTCCTGGCGGTGGAGCCCCTCGTGGTGCCGTCGGTGGACCACCGCCTCACCGGGGAGGCCCTGGCCCTGGCCCTGGACGGGAGCGGGCACGCCGAGGACGTGGTGGGCGTGGTGGCCACGGCGGGGACCACCAATGCCGGCATCGTGGACGACCTGGCCGGTATCGCCGCCGTGGCGGCCGAGCGAGACCTGTGGTTCCACGTCGACGCCGCCTACGGCGGGGCCGGGCTCTTCTCGCCCCTGGTCCGGGCCCGCTTCGCCGGGATCGAGCACGCCGACTCGCTCGTCATCGACCCCCACAAGTGGCTCTACGCCCCCTTCGACTGCGCCTCCCTGCTCTACCGCGAGCCGGCCCTGGCCCGCTCGGTGCACGCCCAGCGAGCCTCCTATCTCGACGTCATCCACGACGAGGACACCGAGGAGTGGAACCCGAGCGACTACGCCGTCCACCTCACGCGCCGGGCCCGGGGGCTGCCGCTGTGGTTCTCCCTTGCCGTCTACGGTGCCGCCGCCTACCGCCAGGCGGTGGAGACGGTGCTGCGCACGGCCTGGGCCAGCGCCGAGCTCATCGCCCGCACCCCGTACCTGGAGCTGGCCCGCCCGCCCGAGCTCTCGATCGTCCTCTTCCGCCGGCGGGGATGGGACGAGGCCGACTACCGGCGCTGGTCCACCGCCCTGCTCACCGACCAGGTGGGCTTCGTCACGCCGACCTCCTGGGAGGGCGCTCCGGCGGCCCGGCTGTGCTTCTTGCACCCCGGGACCACCGTGGCGATGATCGAGGAGATCCTGGCCACCATGGCCTGACCGCCGCCGCCGGCCGACCCCCTCGTCACGAGGGGCGTCGGCGCCCTTTCAGCAAGGGATCGGCGGGATGGCGAGCCGGGTTGCCACCCGCCGCCCGTCGCTGCCAGGCCAGTCCCGACAGCGCCTCCAGCACGACGCGGTTGGCGAGGTAGGCGGTGACCTGGGCGTGGTCGTAGGGCGGGGACACCTCGACCACGTCCACGCCCGCCAGGGGAAGCTCCATGGCCACCCGCCGCACGGCATCGAGGAGCTGGCGGGCGCTCAGGCCGCCCGGCTCGGGCGTGCCCGTGCCCGGGGCGTGCCCGGGGTCGACCACGTCGATGTCCACCGACAGGAAGACGGCGTCGCAGTCCTCGGTGGCGAGATCGAAGGCCTCGTCCAGGCAGGTGTCGAGGCCCCGTCCCACCACCTCGGTCATCTCGTAGCTGCGCATGCCCTGATCGGCCATCCAGTCCAGGGTCTCGGGCTCGGGCCAGTAGCCCCGCAGGCCGATCTGGAGGAAGCGGTCGCCGCGCACCGCCCCGGACTCGATCAGGCGGCGCATGGGGGTGCCGTGGCCGTAGAGCGAACCGAATTGGGTGTCGCCGGTGTCGGCGTGGGCGTCGAAGTGCACCACCGAGACCCGGCCCCAGCCCACGGCGCGGGCCACCGCCGTCACGTCGGGCAGGGCCACGGTGTGGTCGCCGCCCAGGACAACGGGCAGCGCCCCGGCGGCGCACACCGACCCCACCGCCGCCTCGAGGCGGGCCAGGGAGGTCTCGAGCTCTCCGGGCGGCATCACCACGTCCCCGGCGTCCAGGACCCCGAGCTCGGCCAGGGGGTCGACCCCGAGCGCCGGGTGGGGACGGCGTCCGTCGTGGGGCAGGTAGTCGGTGGTGCGGATGGCCTGGGGCCCGAAGCGACAACCGGGACGGTGCGAGGTCCCGCCGTCGAAGGGGGCGCCGACGACCACCGCCCCCGCCCCGGCCAGGGTGCCGGGATCGTCGAGGTTGGCGGCGGGGATGCCGCAGAAGGTGGCGTCGGGGCCGAAGAGGTTGCCGGTCCTCACCGGCGTGTGCTCGTCACCGGGCCCCGTCTCGCGTTCCGCTCACTCGAGGGTCTTGCGGTAGACGTTGGTGGTGCGCCGCTCGAAGCCGAGGCGGAGGTAGAGCCGGTTGGCGGCCTCACGGGAGGGACGCGACGTCAGGTCGACCGTCCGCGACCCCTTGGCCTTGCCCCGCTCCAGGGCGGCGAGGACGAGGGCGGCCCCGATCCCGCGTCCCCGGGTGCCCGGCGCCACGACGACATCCTCGATCCAGGCCCGGGGCCCGGTCGGGGCGCTGAACACCACCAACGTGAGCGACCCGAGCACGGCCCCCCCGGGACCGTCGCGGGCCACGAAGAGGACGGTGGCGGGGGAGGCGACGATCTCGGCCAGGGCGGCGTGGGTGAGGGGAGGGGCGGAGCTCGACAGCTCCGGGATCAGGGCGCTCAGGGCCTCGACGATCTCCGGCGTGGCCGTCTCGACCTCCTCGACCACGGGAGGGGGCGGACCGCCTGGCGCGTCGGCGCTCACGGACGAGGCAGTGTAGCGACCGGCTCCGGGAAACGGTCGGAGGTGGCGTCGGGGCCGGTCACGGGGCGCGACGCCAACCGCGCCCGTCGGCGGGGGCCGGGGTGGCGGAGTGGGGTCAGTCGGGCACCGCACGCCACCTCCTTGCCGGACCGGGTCCGGCCGAGCCTAAGGTGCCGTCGTGGCCGAAACGACGACATCCCCCGCCGCCGGCTCGAGGAGCGGGCGTCCCAACATCCTGCTCGTGGTGTCGGACCAGGAGCGCCAGCGGGCCTGGCTGCCGTCCTCGGTGCGCCTGCCGTGGCGGGACCGCCTGATCGCCGAGGGGCTCGAGTTCACGAGCTACTTCACCCACTCCTCGCCGTGCTCGCCCAGCCGGGCCAGTCTCTTCACCGGCCGCTACCTGCCCGGGCACGGCGTGGTGGACAACGTGATCATGCCCGAGCACACCGAGCTCGACCCCGCCGTCCCCACGGTGGGCTCGCTCCTGAGGCGGGCCGGCTACCGGTCCTCGTACATCGGGAAGTGGCACCTGTCGCAATCGGCCACGCCGGACATGGAGGCCTACGGCTTCTCGGACTGGGACGGCAACGACCGCCACTTCATGGGCTGGGCCGGCACCGGGGTCCACTTCGATCCCATCATCGCCGCCAACGCCGCCCACTGGCTGCGCACCAACGCCACCCCCGGCCCGGGCGCCGACCCGCGCCCGTGGTTCCTCACCGTGGCCCTCGTCAATCCCCACGACGTGATGTGGTTCCCCGTGGACCAGCCCGGCTACGCCGAGCGGCATCCCGAGGACGTGGCCTCGATCCGGGCCGTGCTGGAGCAGGCGGCGTGGAAGGACGACGACCCCCTCCCCGTCTACGACGCCGGCTACGAGGAGATCTTCGAGGCGCTCCCGGCCAACTTCCACGACGATCTCCACACCAAGCCCGAGGCGCACCGGCAGTGGCGCTGGGACCAGCAGCACGGGTTGTGGGGCTACATCGATCCCGACGACACGCGGGCCTGGCTGCGCCACCTCGACTACTACGTCGAGCTCCAGCGCCTGGCCGACTCGAGCCTGGGCACCGTCCTGGCGGCCCTGGAGGACACCGGCACCTGGGACGACACGGTGGTCATCTTCACCTCCGACCACGGGGACATGTGCGGGTCCCACGGGCTGCGCTCCAAGGGCCCCTTCGTCTACGACGAGATCATGCGGGTGCCGCTGTACGTGCGGGTGCCGGGCCGGACCTCGCCCGGCACCACCAGCACCGCCCTGGCCACCCACGTCGACCTGGCCTCGACCATCTGCGCCCTGGCCGGGGCCGAGGGCGGCGGGCTCCAGGGGGTCGACCTCTCCCCGGTGCTGGCCGATCCGGCCGCCGCCGTGCGGGACCACGTGCTCTTCGCCCAGGATTCGGCCCAGACGACCAACCTCAACAACGTGCGCTATGCCCTGCGGGGGTTCTTCGACGGCCGCACCAAGTACGCCCGGTACTACGGGGTCGGGGGTGGCAAGCCCTCGACGGGCCTGTGGGGGCGGAGCCCGGGGCGCAAGCTCTACGACGTCGACTGCGCCTTCGACGACCAGGACCACGAGTGGTACGACCACGACGACGACGCCGTGGAGCTGGTCAACCTGGCGAACGACCGGGGCCGGCGCCGGGAGCTGCGGGCGCACTTCGAGCGCCTGCGGGAGTACGAGGCGGCGGAGATGACGGCCTCGGTCTGAGCCCGGCGCCCCCGGGGCCGGGGCCGGCTCAGCGGGGCGGCACCCTCACGGTCGGAACGGGTTGGGAACGGCGCTTGGCCTCGGCCGCCAGACGCGGTCCCAGACGGCGGCGCTTGGCCAGGAACCCGAGCATGGCCCGGGGGGCGCTCCCGGCGATGCTCCAGTCGGCCAGGGCCCGCTCGGCCCGGAAGTGCACAGCCTCCCCCGCCCGACCCCCCTGGTCGAGCTCGCCCACCAGGGTGCGGTTCTCCTGGCCGGTGAAGACCTCGGGATGGGCGTGCATGGTCAGGCACGCCGGTCCGGGCCCGAGGGCCGGGGCCCCGGGGCCGAGCCAGAGGCGGAAGCCGTCGGCCACGAGTTCGGAGCGCAGCACCGGCAGGCACAGGGGAAAGCCGTTGGCGTCGGTCACGGTGAGGTCGTGCAGGCCGAGGCGCCCGGCGGCCTCATCGGCCACGGCCCGCCACGACGCCGGCGGGGTGACCCAGGCGCCGGGCTGGGCCCCGCTCGGGGCGGGGTCGGACAGCGGGGCCGCCGTGCCCTCGGGGGCGTTCCACACCGAGGGGGGTCCCTCCAGGGCCCGAGACGGCCACCACCGCATGTGCAGCGGGGTCACCTCGACCCAGATGCGCACGAAGTACCAGGCCATGGCCCGCACGGCGAAGGCCGGGGTCCGCTTGGCCACCTCGGGCAGCTTCTCCTGGCTGAGCCGGAGGTAGCGGTCGGTGTTCGCCTGGAGGTCGGCGTCGCGCACGGTGGCCAGCCCCTGGACCAGGACCACGGGGAGGTCGGCCATGCCGGAGCCGACCGGATCTGCGAAGAGCAGGCACACCCGCGGCTCGCGCCGGGCCCGCTCCGCCTTGGCGGGGTAGGTGAGGCCGGTCGAGATGTCGAGGGTGCGGGCGTCGGCCCCCACGTAGGGGGTGGTGGGGATGGTGACGGGGGTGCCGGACCGGGTCAGGCTGGCGTATTCGACCGTGATCGAGCGGTGGAAGACCTCGAGGACCTCGGGGGGCCAGGCCGAGGGGTTGGCGAACGGCGGGGGCGAGGAGCGGGCGCCCGGGTCCATGCCCGACTCAGACCGCGGCCACGAACATCTGCTGGCACAGGGCGGGGGCCAGGGCCACCTCGGCCCCGCCCACCTCCAGGGTGAGCGTCCCGTCGGGGGCGCGCCCGGTGATCACGGCCGAACGCCCCGGGATGAGGCCGTGCTCGTCGAGGTAGGCGAGGGAGCCCATGTCGAGCTCGATCTCCTCGGTGATGCGCTCCACCCGGACCCGGGCCCCGGGCTCCATCTCGGCCAGGCTCACCTGGTCGAGGTGGTCGCCGGCCGAGGGGGGGGCGCCGGGGATGGGATTGCCGTGGGGGCAGGTGCTCGGGTTCCCCAGGAGGTCGACGAGCCGGGCCTCCACCTCGTCGGAGATGACGTGCTCCCACCGGCCTGCCTCGAGGTGGGCCTTGTGCCAGGGGAGCCCGATGATGTCGACGAGCAGCCGCTCCGCCAGCCGGTGCTTGCGGATGACGCTGTCGGCCAGGGCCTGGCCCTGGTCGGTGAGGGCGATGGTGCGCCCCGATCGCCGGATGTAGCCGTCGGCCGAGAGGCGCTCGAGCATCTCCGACACCGACGGGGCCGAGCGGCCCAGGCGCTCGGCGATGCGGGCCTGGATGACCGTGGTCCCCTCTTCGGTCAGGGACTGGATGGTCTCCAGGTACTCCTCGACGGGAGGGTGGAAACCGTCCGACATGGGCCGGATCCTACCGGCCGGTCAGGGCTGGAAAACGCCCGCCCGAGCGGCCCGGAGGCGGCGCCGTGCCCCTCAGGCCGCCCGATCCGGGGCCGAGGGAGCGGCGCTCACCCGTTCGGGCCCGCCGGGAGCAGGGACCGTGGGCGCCACGGCGACGGCCAACGGGGCACCGGCCGAGGAGGAACCGGCCCGGGGGGCACCGGCCCGGGCCACCTCCGGCCCCTGCGCCGGGGGCGGCACCCGGGAGAGCTGGAGCTCGAGCTCCCGTGCCGTCCGGGCGGCGGCGTCGACCTCGAGTCGGGCGTTGTGCACCGCCCCGGCCCCGGTCAGCCTCCGAGCGGCGGTGGCGACGGTGCGAATGACGCCCATGGCGGCCCTCCTCGTGCCCGGTTCGGGATGTCCTCCCTGGTCAGGGTAGGGCGCTGGTATTGCCGCCCTGTCACGCCAGCGTGAACGGCGCGCGAAATGTCCGTGAGCCGCGAGCACACCCGGCGCGGCCCGACAGGCCGAAGGCCACCGGGGGTGGTGGTCGCCAAACGGTCATCGAGAGTTCGTCCTGCTGCACCCCAACCGTCGCGTCCCGTTCACCGCCGGCGCATACCGTGACCCCTGTCGACGCCGGACGATTGACGGCGGCCGGGAAGGGCACTCAGCCGGGCATCTCCGCTTCCCCTCCCCCTCAGGGTGGGGGTGCCCGTCCCCGTGCCCGGTCGCCGTCTGTCGCCCGGCGTCGCCTCGTCCGACCGGTCCTGGCCCGCCGGCGTCCTCGCTCCCGCAGGGGGCCTACCGGGTGGTGCCGTGTGGGGTCCCCCCGTTGGTCGAGGGTGCGCTCCGCTCGCCGTCCTCCTGCCCGCCGGGCACGGACCAGGGCGAGGGGGAGGTCGAGGGATGGCCGACACCGGTCCCCGTGGCCGGAGGGGCCGGCGTCGCCGTGGGGGCCGGTGATCCCGGGGCCGGGGGGGCCGGGAGGGGCGGGCGGGACCCCGAGGGGGTCGGCTCCGGCACGTTCCCCTCGGTGGCGGGTGGCGGGGCGCCGGGCGAGCCGGCATCGGGGGAGGACCCGGCGGCGGGCGGCGTCGCGGCCCCGGCGGGCGAGGCGGCCCCGGCGGCGCGCCCCGCCCCCCCCGGCGCCCCGGCCAGGGGCCAGCGGTAGACGGCGCCGCGTTCGAGTCGCCGGCGGGACATGAGCGAGGCCAGCCGGCGCCAGGCGGGACCCCGCAGTTCGTCGAGGAGGTCGGGGACCCTCTCCGACAATCGCTCGGACTCGTGGCGGTAGCGCTCGGCGATGCCGCCCATGACGAACACCGTGGCGGGGGACAGGGCCGAGCCCTCGGCCGTGGCGAGGTCGTGGAGCTGGGTGGCGGCCACCCGGGCGTCCTGCATGAGCCCGAGGGCGTCCTGGAGGCGGACGACGTGGCGGACGTACTTGCCCGTCTGCCCGCCGTAGATCTCGGCCACGAACTCCAGGGCGTAGCGAAGGCGCTTGCCCCGGATCCTGGTGCGATGGAAAGCGGCCGGGTCCCCGCTGCGCCTGGCCCGGCGGGCCGCCTTGGTGGCCTTGTCGTGGAGCTCCTCGACCAGCTCCGGCACCACCACGACGGCGGGGGCCCGGGCCGAGGCCGACCGGCGGGACGGCCCCTGGCGGAGCATGGTGCTGAAGCCCGCCACCAGGCGCTCGTAGCGGGCCGAGTCGAGGCAGGTGAGAAGGGCGTCGCGTGCCACCCGGCGCTCCCGCTGGAGCAGGTCGCCCAGCTCCCGCAGCGCCACCCGGTCCTCCTCGGGGACGTCGGCGATCCACTCCTCGATCCGCTCGAGCTGGACGTCGAGGTCCCGGACGCTGCCCAGGGCGTCGGCCAGCCAGCCGAGCTCGCCCCGGACGTGGCGGGCCCGCACTGGGAGCGCCTCGGAGAACAGCGACAAGGCGGCCCGCATCCGGCGGGTGGCGACGCGCATGTCGTGCAGCTCCTCGACGTCCTCGCCCAGGCGCGTCCCCGACTCGTGGGCAAGCATGGTGCCCAGGTTGCGGCGCAGCACGGCGAAGGCCACGTCCCCCACCGAGGGGTCCGCCCCGAGCTTGGTGGGACCCAGATCGGCCGGGGGCGGGACCTGCAGGCCGGCGGCGAGCAGCCCCGCCTCGAACTTGGACAGGGTGGCCAGCTGCAGGCCGCATTCGCGCCGGATGGTCTCGACCACCGGGGTGAGGGCCTCGACCCAGTCCGGCTCCACCTCGACCTCGACCCGCTGGAGCCGCACCGGCTGATGGTCGTCCCCCACCACGATGGTGGTGTCGTCGAGGGCCACCTCGGCCACCCGGGCACCCGAGACACGCAGGTCGTAGGGACGGCGACGGGTGCGGACCTCGAGCACCTCGGCCAGGGGGCGTTTCCCGGCCAGGGCCCGCAGCCGCCACCCCACGGGGCCCTCGGCCCCGAGGGACCGCAGGTCGCCGGTGGGCAGGGGTTCGGTGACCTCGAGGCGCCGGCGCAGGCCCGCCTTGGCCTCGGCCCGGTCCTTGATGGTGACCTCGGCCTGCCCGCCCCGATGACGGACCCGCACCACGAAGCCCGACCGCCCCATGCGCCAGTCCGAGGTGTCCAGGTAGGTGTCCACCAGACGTTCCGCCGGGCGGGGCTCCACCGTCACGGCGGGGGTCGTCCCACGATCGGGATCGACGGCGGGGGCGCGCTCGGGGAAGGCGGCCAGCCAGCGCTCCACGGGGCGCAGGTCGAGGGCATCGAGCTGCCACTCGATCTCTGTCGGCGCCGCCCGTTTCACCGCCGCGATCCTTCCATGCCCGGGGGGCACCGACCGCCGGGCCGGCGGCGGCGGGCATCCGGCCTGCTCGGGGCGGGGGCCCTCCTGTCAGGTGCCGGCGATGTCGGCGTCGGCGGTGGCCGAGAGGTGCGAGGGGCGGTAGGTGAGGGGGACGAAGGTGTAGCCCCGCCGACGGGCCTCATCGACGAGCTCGGGCAGGGCGGCGGCCACCTCGGCGTCGGCGACGGGGTCACCCAGCGGCAGGGCCACCACGGTGCCCGGCGTGAGCCGGTCCATGGTCCTCCGGACCAGGGCAGCGGCACCGGCTCCGGGCGAGGCCACGTCGGGGTGGTCCGTCCACAGCCACGGCTCCATCCCCAGTGCCACCACCGTTGCCACGACCGACGCGTCGTAGTCGCCCCCCGGCGGGCGGACGTGGCGCAGCGGCCGGCCGGACAGGTCCTTGAGCAGGCCGCCCGATCGCTCCAGGGCATGGCGGAGGTCGTCGGCGCCCATGGCTGGGAAGGGCTCGCCCGACCATCCCGACGAACCCACCAGGTGCCCGGCGGCGGCGACTGTCTGGAGGTCGGCAGGGCGAGCCTCCGCCTCGGCTCCCGCCACGAAGAAGGTGGCCGGGGCCCCGGTGGCGGCCAGGGCGGACAGGATGGCGTGTCGCTCCGCCCCGCCGGGCAGCCCGTCGAAGGTGAGGCTCAACACCCGGGCACCTTCCGTGGTCACCCAACGACGGAAGCCGGTCGGATCGGGCAATTCGTCGCGAGAGCGGCCTCCATCACCACGTTCCGTCCCCAAGAGCTGATCACGAGCCCAGCCCCACTGATAGGCGATCTGGCTGAGGGCCATGGGTGCGAAGAGCCCGGGGAGCTCGTGGGCCGGACCGGTGTGACCCTGGCGGAGGGAGGTGGCAGTGGTGCGGATCCGTTTGACCAGTCGGTACAGGGCTCGCAGGAACACGACCACATACCGTGAGCCAGGCGCCACTTCCAGGCGGTGCCGGTGGCGGCCGGAGGGCAGGCGGAGGAGCTCCGCCCAGGAGTCTCTCCCGCCCCGCACGTACTGGTCCCTGAGCAGCTCCCCCAGGCTGTCGGGGCCGTCGTGCTCGATGCAGACCCCGGGGTCGAACCAGGGCCGGACCCCCAGATGGTCCAGCCGCTCGGCCATGGCCGTGTCCTCGTAGGAGCGGAGGGTCTCGTCGAAGGGCCCGGCCCGTTCGAGCAGCTCGCGGGTGAAGGACAGGCCGTAGGCCTGGTACTCGTCGGCCGGACCGGCGGGGTGGCCGGCCAGGCGGGCGGGGTGCACCAGGTAGAGGGCGGCCCGGGCGATCCGGCCGTCGCCCGCCATGGCATCGAGAGCAGAGGCCACCGCCTCGTGCCCCTGGCGGTGCAGGGCGATCCTCCGGCTGATCCATCCCGGGCGGGCCACGCAGTCGGCCTCGAGGAAGCCGACGTATTCGCCCGTGGCCACGCCGGAGCCGAGATTGCGGACTCCGCCGGGGAGGAGGCGGGTGGGCGACTCGATCACCTTCACCTCCGGGTAGGCCCCCCGCACCAATTCTGCGGTCCGGTCCCCACCCGATGTGGCCACGATCACCTCGAAGGGATCATCGGATTCCTGCTCGAGGAGCGACCGCACGGCTCGGAGAATTGTCGCCTGGTTGCGATACCCGAACACCACGGCACTGAGGACGGGACCTCCGCCGTCGGTGCCATTCCGGCCTTCTGCCATGCTTCCAAGTCTGCCGTCGCAGGAATCGCAACTGGGTGTTGTGCCTGCGATGTCTTTGCCCGGGCCTTCCTGTGGGCACTCAACGTGAGATGCCCCGACGCATAGCGTCCGTCAGTCCGAGAAGTCAGGACGATGTTTGAAATGGCCGCGGGCGGGGATTACCTTCACGACGCGGTTTGCCGCGTCTTCCACCGGTCTCCCCCAAGGAGTAGCCCCGTGAGTCTTTTTGCGCGTTCGTCGCATGACCCCACCTACCGGAGCCGGATCTCCGTGGGAAGAGCGTTCTCCCTGGTTGCGTCGGTGGCCCTGTCGGCAGGCGTCCTCAGCGTGGTCGGTGGTGCGATCTCCGCAGGGCCTGCCGCCGCTGCGACACCCAACATCACAGCTGTCGGAACCCTTGCGGACCAGGACAACACTGGCCAGGAGACCCTCACTGTGGCTCCTCAAACGATCGGTGATGTCTGGGTCTTGGCGGTTCGCATCAAGCAGACAACGACGCCAGCCATCGTCGCGACCGTGTCGGGTGGGGGGCCGTCTAGTTGGACCAAAATCGTGGCTACGCAGGATGGCGAATCCCCCGTCAACGAGTTGGAACTTTGGATGGGGAAGATCACGTCTCTTGCGTCGACGACCGTCACCATCACGACTTCACAATCAGTCGCGGCTGACGACGTGGAGCTCGTTGCTCAGGAGTTCTCTTCTGGCTTGAGCCCAGCGGCCGACACAGTGTGGAGCCTTGACGCCAGTGGGCCCGCAAACAACACAACATCCTCGACCACCGTCACGTACCCGACGCTATCCCCGGCCGGAACGCATGAGCTTTATGCCGGATTCGCCCGCGTCGATGAAACTGGAGCAGCTGGGTCAACATCGGGTTTCAGCTACGAAGTGACCTCGGACACGCTCAGCAATGTCTTCGCGTATGACGGCAACGTTGGAGCATCCGTAAGTCCTACCGCCACACAGAGCCCCGCGGGCCTCTCGGTTGCCCTTGGAGCGCTGATTATCGCAAACCTTCCCAGCCCTACGGTGACCGGCGTCTCTCCTTCGTCTGGACTTCTATCGGGCGGCACCTCGGTGACCATCACGGGAACGAATTTCACAGGGGCCACGGCTGTTGACTTTGGCACCACGGCCGCCACGGCTCTCACCGTGAACAGCGCCACCTCGATCACGGCCACGTCCCCCGCTCACGCGGTCGGCACCGTGGACGTCTCGGTGACCACCCCGGACGGCACGTCGCCTGTGAACGCTCCCGCCGATCAGTTCACGTACTCGAACGTCCCGGCTCCCACGGTTTCGGGGGTGAGCCCGGCCATCGGGCCCTTGGCCGGGGGGACCACGGTCACGATCACCGGGACGAACCTGACCGGGGCCACGGCCGTCGACTTCGGCACGGCGGCGGCCACGAACGTGAGCGTCAAGAGCGCCACCTCGGTGACCGCTACGTCGCCGGCCCACGCCATCGGTGCGGTCGACGTGACCGTGACCACGCCAGGCGGTACCAGTGCCACGAGCAGCGTCGACCAATTCACCTATTCGAACGCCGGGTACTGGATGGTGGGTTCGGACGGTGGGGTCTTCGCCTTCGGGGTCGCCCCCTACAAGGGCTCGCTGCCCGGCCTGGGTGTCCACGTGAACAACATCGTGGGAGTCGTGCCCACCGGGGACAACGCCGGGTACTGGATGGTCGGAGACGACGGCGGGGTCTTCGCCTTCGGTGACGCCACCTTCAAGGGCTCCCTGCCCGGCCTGGGCGTCCACGTGAGCAACATCGTGGGGGTCGTCCCGACCCACGACGGTGGCGGGTACTGGATGGTCGGGGCCGACGGCGGGGTCTTCGCCTTCGGTGACGCCACCTTCAAGGGCTCCCTGCCCGGCCTGGGCGTCCACGTGAGCGACATCGTGGGGGTCGTGCCCACCTC
>DATJOV010000249.1:0-6316 GCA_035506735.1 Acidimicrobiales bacterium
GGCCGGGACGGTCCGGGCCATGCGCCCCTGACGCGGGGCCGCTCCCGTCGTCCGCCATGATGGCGGCGGGGCGCGATGCGCCGCCGGCCGCGGCCGAGCGCTCCTCGCCACCCGACCGCCGTCCGAAGGGAGCCCCGATGACCACCCGAGCCTCCGCCCCCGCCGGCGCCCCGTGCTGGATCGACCTCTCCACCAGCGACGTGGGACAGGCCCGGGCCTTCTACGGCGCCGTCTTCGGCTGGGGGGCCCACGAGCCCCAGCTCGAGTTCGGGGGGTACTTCTCCTTCACCCGCCACGGGGCCCGCACCGCCGGGTGCATGGCGGCGATGCCCGGGGGCGGGCACGACACGTGGACCACCTACCTCGCCGTCGACGACGCCGAGGCCACCCTCGCCGCGGTGACCGCCCACGGCGGCCAGGTGGCGGTGCCGGCCATGACCGTGGGGGACCTCGGGACCATGGCCGTGGCGCTCGACCCCGGCGGCGCCGCCATCGGCCTGTGGCAACCGCGGTCCTTCCCGGGGTTCACCGTGACGGGCGAGCACGCCGCCCCGGCGTGGTTCGAGCTCCATGCCCGGGACTACGAGGCCGCCCTGGACTTCTACACCGCCGTGTTCGGCTGGCGCCGAGTCGTGGTGGCCGACGACCCCGGGTTCCGCTACAGCGCCGTGCTCGATCCGGAGGGCGAGGACCGCATGGCCGGCATCATGGACGGTGCCGCCAGCCTCCCCGAGGGTGCGGGCGCCCACTGGTCGGTGTACTTCTGGGTGGACGACGCCGACGCCGCCGCCGCCGCCGTCGAGGCGGCCGGGGGCTCGGTGACCGCGCCCCCCGTCGACACCCCCTACGGGCGCCTGGCCGTGGTGGCCGATCCCCAGGGCGCCCCGTTCTCGCTCATGGCCGCCAACGAGGCCATGCCTGCCACCCAGGTCTGAGGGCCCGCACCCGCCGCCTGGTCCAGGGGGCCGGTGGTCGCCCATAGTGGAGGCCTGCCCGCGACACCGACACCGACACCGGGCCGGCGCCGGCCACCGGTCCCCGCCCGGGCCGGCCGGAGGGCGGCGGCTCGGGTGGCGGCCGCCCGGGTGGTGGCCGTGGCGGCCGTGTCGTCGCTCCTGGGCCTGGCGGCGGGGTGCGGCACGGCGGCGCCCGCCCCGGCCCCCCGTGCGGCGGCGACCACGGCCATGGGACTCTTCGTGCCCTCGCAGCAGCCCGGGGACGTGCGGGGCCTGGCCCGCCGTCTTCACATCACCGTCCAGGGCCTCTCCGCCTACACCACGGGGACGTCGTGGAGCACCATCGGGCACTACGTGCCGCCCCCGACCACCCTGCGCCTGTTCCTCTCGGTCAGCATGAACCCCGACGGCGGCCGTCCGGCCCAGGTCCCCGCCCACCTGGGCGTCTTCCGCCAGCTGGCCGGCAACCTGGTGCGGGGCGGGCAGGCCGACGCCATCGTCCGCATCGGCTGGGAGTGGTCGGCCACCTTCTTCCCGTGGGGCACCCAGAGCACCACACCGGCCCAGTACGTGCGGGCCTTCCGCGCCATCGTGACCGCCATGCGCGCCGTGAGCGGGGCCCGCTTCCGCTTCGACTGGTGTGCGAACTCGGGATCCGTCCCCACCAACGGGAGCTACGCCGCCTCGTACCCGGGCGACGCCTACGTCGACTACATCGGGACAGACCAGTACGACGACCCCGGGAGCAGCTGGGTCCAGGATCTGGACGGCACCGGGGGGCTGGCCTCCACCGCCGCCTTCGCCCGGGCCCACCACAAAGCCATGAGCATCCCCGAGTGGGGTCTCAACGGCCAGGACGACCCTTCGTTCATCGACCTCATGCACGGCTTCATCGCCGACCCCGCCAACCACGTCGCCTACGACTCGTACTTCTCCGACGACATCGCCGTGAACTCCGACATCACCCTCTTCCCCGCCTCCGAGGCGGCCTTCGTGCGCGACTTCCACTCCTGACGGGTGGCGCCGCCGCCCGGGGCTCAGCTCAGGCGGGGCAGGTGGTGGTCTGGATCCCGGGCATGCCCACCGGGGCGTAGGGGTCGGGGTCGGGCCCGCCGGCGAAGCGGTCGGCGATCCAGCGCACCATGTCCGGTGCCGAGGGCCCGATGACCCCGGCGTGGCTCTGGCCCGGGTAGATCCAGCGCTCGAGGTCCTGGCCCAGCCCGCACAGGTGGGTGGCCAGCAGCTGGGTGGAGACCACCGGGATCTGCTCGTCGGCCCCACCCTGGATGATGAGGAGGGGCACCGGGCTGGCGTGGGCGATGGCGCCGGGGTCGTTCGCCTCGAGGAGGGGCTTCCAGGCCGGGACGGTGAAGGGGTCGGCCCGGGTGAGCTGGGCCAGGGTGTAGCGGCTGGTCCGGGCGGCCACGAAGTTCGAGCACCCCTCGTCGACGATGGGGAGCAGGCGCTGGCCCAGGGGGGTGAGGACCTGGTCGAGGGGGGCCTTGGCCCCGTAGGCGGCGTGGAAGCCGGCGGCGGCCATGAACAGGTAGTAGCGGTAGGGGCTCGAGGTGAGGAACTGGTAGATGGCGAAGAACTGCGACGGGGGCGCCCCCGCCACCACCCCCTCGAGACGGATGCCGGGGGCGTAGCCGGGCCCGATGGAGAGGGCGAACATGGCCGTCTGGCCCCCCTCCGAGTGCCCCCACACCACGTAGCGGTCACCGGCGTGGGCGGCCGCGAGGTGGCGGGCGGCCCGCACGACGTCGATGGTGTTGCGGGCCGCGCTCACCCCCACGAGGTAGGGGAGGAGCCCCGGGGTGCCCTCGCCCTGGTAGTCGCTGGCCGTGATCTCCCATCCCCGGGCCAGCAGGTCGTCGGCCAGGGGCACGGCCGTGGCCGGGTCCAGGGAGGGGGCGCACGAGTCGGCCATCCCGTCGGTGCCGTGACCCCAGCTCACGACCGGGAACCCCCCGGCCGGCACCGGCCCGTGGGGCACGATCACGAGCCCGGTGACCGGCACCACCGTCCCCGACACCGACGTCGACAGGTACATGACCCGGTAGGTGGTGCCGTCCAGGCCGGGGGCGGCGATCCGCTGCGCCTTGAGGAGGGTCCCCGGGCCCCGGCCGGGCAGGGGCTGGGGGACGGCGTAGAAGGCGGGCAGGCCCCGGGGGGCGGGGATGGCGGCGCGCCCCGGCGCCGCGGACCCCCCGCACGCCGCCAGCACCAGGGCACCGGCCGCCACCAGCACGAGGGCCGCACCCCCGGCGACGGGGCGGGGGCGGCGGGTGGCCATGCCCGCTGTCTACCAGAGGCCCCCTACCGGGGGGCGGGGACGGCCGCCTCGAGGGCGGCCCACCCCGTGGCCCGGCGCCGGCGGGACTCCTCGGCCCGCTGTCCCCCGTGCAGCCCGAAGAGGCGCTTGGCCCAGGCCAGGTACACGGCGATGGCCAGGTTGACGAGGAAGGTGACGAGCTTGAGGGCGCTCACCTTGGAGACGAGCTCGATCACCTCCAGGGGGAGGAGCACCACCGTGGCCACGAAGGTGAGGTACTCGGCCCATCGCCGGCCCAGCCACAGGCCCACCATCTCCACCGCCTCCAGAAGGGCGAAGGCGGCCACGCCGGCGCCCGCCTCGTCCAGGTGCCGGGAGCTGATGCTGAAGTAGTGCTGGAGCCGGCCCAGGAAGGGATGGCGGGTCGAGGGCCCGCCGAAGGCCTGGAGGATCTGCTCGTAGTCGCGCTGCAGGGCGGCGTGGTCGCCCACGAAGAAGAAGATCAGGAAGGCGAGGGACCCGAGCAGGACCACGTGCAGGGCCCGGTCGCAGGCGATGAGGCGCAGGACGTAGCGGTCGCGCAGGAGCGGACCGCGCAAGGGCAGGGCGATCTCCCCGGGCGAGGGGACCCGCTCGGTGACGGGCACGGCGGGCGGCGTGCGGGGGATCCAGGCGTCGCAGCGCAGGCAGCGGTGCCAGCGCAGGCCCCCGAGCTCCCGCACCACCACGGCGTCGGCGCCGGTCACGGTGGCGGCGTCCAGCCCCACGAGCACGTGGCCCGACCATCCGCACGTGAAGAGCTCGTAGCGGTTGGCGGGGCGCCTCGACACGGGACGGCTCCTGGACGCGGTGGTGGGTCGGGCGCCGGCGGCGGTCGGTCTACTTGAGGGTGAGCGTGCCCGAGGTGACCGGGATGGAGGCCAGCCCCGTGCTCGACCCGCACGCCGACACCAGTCCCGTGGCCGACTCGTCCGCTACGGCCAGCGCGCTCGAGCCGGCGCCGTGGTCGGACCCGGCGAAGGACCCCGTGACCGAGGCCGTCCCCCCGGCGTCGGGCAGGGTGAAGGCCCCCTTGCCGGCCGAGACGCTCACGGTGTAGCCCGAGTAGTGCAACACGGTGGGGCGGATGATCGACGGCGACCAGTGCACCGTGAAGGTGAGGGCCTGCGAGGTGAGGAGCCCCTGGCAGGCGTTGGTGGCGCTCATGAGGGTGGCGCTGGCGCTGGCCCCCTCGACCCGGTTCACGTTGGACCCCGACACCGTGCACCGGGAGGCCGAGACGGCGATGGTGGAGGTCTCGGGGCTCGTCCCCTTGGCCGTGAGGGGCGGCGAGAAGGTCACCGAGCCGGTGACGGAGCGGCAGCTGACGGTGCCCCGGGCCACCACCGCCGCCGGCGCCGCCGGGGAGCCCGAGCTGCACGCCCCGGCCGTCACCGCCACGGCGGCGAGCAGTGCCAGGGCGCCCGGGCCCCGTCGGGATCGCCCCGGGGCCGCGGCCGCAGCGACCGCCGGGGGCGTGGGGGGACCGGACGTCGTGGGGGGCATCAGCCGAAGTTAGCCTCGAACGCCGCCAGGGCGTGGGGGAAGTTCCCGTCGGTGATGTCGTCGAGCTGCTTGTCGTCGAAGGAGAAGATGTCGGTCCAGGCCACGTCGTGGGTGGTGATCCAGGCGGCGAACTGGTCCACGAAGGAGGGGTCGTCGCCGAGCCCGTGCCCGTCGGTGCGGATGGCCACCCCCCACTCGGGGAAGACGATGGGCTTGCCCTGGGCGGCGGCGAAGCCGGCCAGCCAGTCGAGGCCCCACCCCGAGGTCAGGTAGCCGTCCCAGGCGTCGGCCGGGGAGGGGTCGGCGACCCAGGACTCGTCGTAGAGGTCGATGCCGATGTCGTTGACGTAGGCATTGCCGGGGTAGGTCTCGGCCGGGGTGTAGCGGCCGTAGGAGCGGTCGGCGTCGGGGTTCCACACGAACTGGAAGGACTGGCCCGGGACCGAGCGCATGGCGTCCACGATGGCGCGGAAGTAGGCGGCGTACTCGAGCGCACCGCCCCGGCTGTGGACCCGCCACCGGTACCAGTTGCCGTTGAACTCCCACCCCAGGCGCAGGATGGCGTTGCCCACCCCGGCCTCCACCAGGTTGCGGGCCAGCGTCACGAACACGGCGTCGTAGGCCCCCCGGGCCCCCCGGCCCAGGCTGGCCCGCCCCCGGTCGGGGAGCATGGGCACGGCCAGGACGAGGCGGTACCCCGAGTCCCCCCAGGCCCCGATGCCGGCCGCGTCCTCGATGGTGGTCCAGGTCGAGGGGTCGAGGAAGTCGAGGCCGAGCGACACGTGGGCCCCCGTGGTCACGGCGAAATGGGCCACGCCCCCGGGGTTGTCGGTGCCGGCGTAGTCACCGAGGGGGATCGACGACGCCGACCCCGCCCCCGACGCCAGGGCCGCCGGGACCAGCGCCAGCACCATGGTGCAGGCGGCCACGACCGCACCGCTCACGACCACGCGCCGTCGGCGTCCCCGCCCGCCGGCGCGTCGCCTCGCCCGGATCGCCGGCTCGGCTGACACGACCACTCCCCCCCAGTCCCGCCCCACCGACCATGGTAGAGCCTAGAGTGCCGTTGTGGACGAGACGATTCGCACCGTGCTCGCCGAGCACGGGGGCCTGGCCGGTGACGCCTCCCAGCTCGGCGACGACGACGACCTCTACCGGATGGGCCTCAGCTCGCACGCCACGGTCAACGTGATGCTGGCCCTCGAGGACGCTTTCTCCATCGAGTTCCCCGACGAGATGATGCGCAAGAGCACCTTCCAGTCGGTGGCCGCCATCCGGGCCGCGGTGGTGGAGGTCATGGGCGCCCCGTGAGCCCGGGGTGAGGCCGTGAGCGCGGACCGGCCCGTGGTGGCCATCCTTCACGACGACCAGGGCATCGCCCCCATGGAGCTGGCCGGACCGGCCCGGGGGCTGTGCGAGGTGGTGTGGGTGGTCGACAGCGACCACCTGGAGCAGGCCTCGACCGTGCGGTTCCTGCGCAAGCTGGGCACGGTCGTCGACGTTGCCGCCGCCGGCGCCGACGGGACGGCCGAGGCGCTCC
>DATJOV010000250.1:0-4608 GCA_035506735.1 Acidimicrobiales bacterium
GCGGAGGGGTAATCTCGGGGGAGAGGAACGGCGCCCGCAGGGTGCCGATGAGGGGAGGTTCCATGACCGTGCCCGGTGTGCTGGACGACCAGGCCCTTCGCCGCTACCGCGAGCTCCTTGACGCCGAGGACGCCGCGTTCGACGAGTTGGAGCACGCCTACGAGGAGGGTGACCGGGCCCACTTCGAGGCCGACCTCTCCGCCTGGCGGGCATCACTGGCGCACAAGCTGGCCTTCCTCCAGCGCATGGGCATCGACGTCCCCCAGCCGTCGCTGGCCCAGTCCGCCCTCCTCTAGCACCGGCGCCCGGCGGCGCCGCACCCACGGCGGGGGCCGCCCCGCGCCATCGCCCCCGACGCCGCGTGGCGGTGTCGGGGCCCGGGCCTCAGCCCAGGAGCCCGGCCACGGCGGCGCGCTCGGATTCGAGCTCCTCGGTGGTGAGGAGGATGCGCTGGCGCGAGAAGGCGCTGTGCTCGATGCCCTCGACCACGTGCCACGCCGCCCCGTCGGAGCGCACCGGGAACCCGAAGACGAGGCCCTCGGGCGTGCCGTACTCGCCGTGGGACACCACCGCCAGGGACACGCAGTCGCCCTCGGGGGTGGGGGTGAGGATGCTGCGCACCGAGTCGACCACGGCGTTGGCGGCCGAGGCGGCCGAGGACGCCCCCCGGGCCTCGATGATCTTGGCCCCCCGCTGCTGGACGGTGGTGAGGAACTCGCCCCGCAGCCACACCGGGTCGGGGATGACCACCGGGGCGGGCTTGCCCCCGATGGCGGCGTTCTCGAAGTCGGGGTACTGGGTGGCGGAGTGGTTCCCCCACACGGCCAGCGAGGTGACCTGGCTCACCCCGACCCCGGCCCGGCGGGCCAGGAGGCTCTCGGCCCGGTTCTGGTCGAGGCGGGTCATGGCGAACCACCGGTCGTCGGGCACCTCGGGGGCGTGGGCCCGGGCGATGAGGCAGTTGGTGTTGCAGGGGTTGCCCACCACGAGCACCCGGACGTCGGCGGCGGCGTGGGCGGCGATGGCCTCGCCCTGGGGACCGAAGATGCCCCCGTTGACCGAGAGCAGGTCGTTGCGTTCCATGCCGGCCTTGCGGGGGATGGAGCCCACCAGGAGGGCCCACGACGTGCCGTCGAAGGCGGTCTTGGTGTCGGCCGTGGCCTCGACGCCGGCCAGGAGGGGGAAGGCGCAGTCCTCGAGCTCCATCACCACCCCGGCCAGGGCGCCCATGGCGGGCTCGATCTCGAGCAGGCGCAGCACCACGGGCTGGTCGGCCCCGAAGGCCTCGCCCGAGGCGATGCGGAAGAGGAGCGAGTAGCCGATCTGCCCGGCGGCGCCGGTGACGGTGACGTGGAGGGGGGCCTTCGACGGGGACATGACCCGAGGCTACCGGCGCCCGCCGGGCCCGGGCCAGCGTCCGCGGCGGCCCGGTGCCGCTCAGGCCGGGGGCGGCCCGCTCACAGGCGCTCCACGATGGCGGCGGCGAATTCCGAGGTCTTCACCTCGGTGGCGCCCTCCATGAGGCGGGCGAAGTCGTAGGTGACGATCTTCTCGGCGATGGTGCGCTCCAGGGCCCCCACGATGTCGGCCGCCACCTCGGTCCACCCCAGGTGCTCGAACATGAGCACCCCGGACAGGATGACCGACCCGGGGTTGACCTTGTCGAGCCCGGCGTACTTGGGGGCGGTGCCGTGGGTGGCCTCGAAGACCCCGTGGCCGGTCACGTAGTTGATGTTGCCCCCGGGGGCGATGCCGATCCCGCCCACCTGGGCGGCCAGGGCGTCGGAAAGGTAGTCGCCGTTCAGGTTGGTGGTGGCGATGACGTCGAACTCGTCGGGGCGGGTCAGGACCTGCTGCAGGGTGATGTCGGCGATGGTGTCCTTCACCAGGAGCTTGCCGCCGGGGTCCCCGCCGCAGTCGTCCCACCCCACGGCCACGTCGGCGAACTCCTCCCGCACGAGCTCGTAGCCCCAGGAGCGGAAGGCCCCCTCGGTGAACTTCTGGATGTTGCCCTTGTGCACCAGGGTGACGCTGCGCCGGCCGTGGGAGAGGGCGTACTCGATGGCGGCCCGCACCAGGCGCTTGGAGCCGCTCTCGGAGATGGGCTTGATGCCGATCCCCGACATGGGCTTGATGGTCCAGCCCAACTCGTCGGCCAGGAAGCGGGCCAGGCGGTCGGCCTCGGGCGTGCCGGCCTGGACCTCGAGGCCGGCGTAGACGTCCTCGGTGTTCTCCCGGAAGATCACCATGTCCACCTTCTCGGGGTGGCGGACGGGGGAGGGCACACCCGGGAACCACCGCACGGGGCGGAGGCAGACGTAGAGGTCGAGGATCTGGCGCAGGGCCACGTTGAGGGAGCGGATCCCGCCCCCCACCGGGGTGGTGAGGGGGCCCTTGATGCCGATGAGGTGGTCGCGGAAGGCCTCCACCGTGGCCTCGGGAAGCCACTCCCCCGTCTCCTTGAAGGCCTTCTCCCCCGCCAGCACCTCCTTCCAGGCCACGGACCGGCCGTGCTTGGCGGCGGCGGCGTCGAAGACCAGGCGCGACGCCGGCCAGATGTCGACCCCGGTGCCGTCCCCCTCGATGAAGGGGATGACGGGCTCCTCGGGGACGTGGAGGACGCCGTCGGCGCCCATGGTGATGCGCTGTGCCATGACCGGCGAGCCTAAGCGTTCGCCGAGAGCCCCAGCGACGCGTAGATCTCCCTCGTGGCGCTGGAGCGGTTGAGCGTGTAGAAGTGCAACCCCGGCGCCCCGGCCGCCAGCAGCTGCTCGCACAGCTCGGTGGCGAGCTCCACCCCGGTGCGGCGCACCGCCTCGTCGCCCCCCAGGCGCCCGGCCGCCTCCAGGCGCTCGACGGCCCACCCCGGCACGGCCGCCCCCATCTCGGCCATGCGGGGCACCGAGCGCAGGGCCGTGACGGGCATGATGCCGGGCAGCACGGGCTTGGTCACCCCCCGGGCGGCCAGGTCCTGCACCAGGCCCGTGTACTCCTCCACCTCGAAGAAGAACTGGGTCACGGCGAAGTCGGCCACCCGCAGCTTCTCGGCCAGGAAGTCGCGGTCCGAGCCCCGGTCGGGGGAGGCGGGGTGGCCGGCGGGGTGGGCGGCCACCCCGATGGAGAAGCCCCCCACGGCCCGGGCCAGCTCCACCAGCTCCAGGGCGTGGCGCAGCTCGCCCGGGCCGTCGGCGGGGTCGGTGGGGGGGTCGCCCCCCAGGGCCATCAGGTTGGCCACCCCGGCCTTGCGGAACGACACCAGGATCTCGGCCAGCTCCAGGCGGGTGTGGGCCACGCACACCAGATGGGCCATGGGGGTGAGGGTGGTGGTGCGCAGCATGCCCGCCACCAGGTCGTGGGTGCGCTGGCGCGAGGCCCGCCCCCCCCGGTAGGTGACGGAGACGAACGAGGGGGCCAGGGGCTCGAGGTCGCGGAGGGTCCGCACCAGGGTGGCCTGCTCCTGGTCGTTCTTGGGGGGGAAGAACTCGAAGGAGAAGGTCGGGCCGGCCGCCAGCAGGTCGGAGATCCAGGCCATGACCACGGAATTCTACCGAAGCCGTCCCGCCTCGGCCCCGGGCCCCCGGACGGGGCCGCCGGGGCTGGCCGCCGGGACTGGCCGTCGGGACGGGGGGACGCCCCGCTCGGGACCAAGGCCCCTGCCCGGGCGGGGGGCGGGGGGTCCACCATGGGAGCAGGGCCGGTCCCGCACGGGCCCGGCGACGAGGAGGGCGGCATGAGCGAGGGCGGCCAGGACCGGCGCGGCGCGGTCGGGGACGGCGGGGCGGGGGCGACCGGCCCTCGGCTGGTGGTCGGGGTGGACGGCACCCCGGCGGCGGCGGCGGCCCTGCGCTGGGCCGTGGCCGAGGCCCGCCTGCGGGGGGCGGTGCTGCACGTGGTGCACGCCTGGCCCTACCCGGTGGAGATGGCGGTGTCGTCGGCGGGCGGGGTGGTGCCCCCCCTGGGTGACATGCGGCGGTGGGCCGAGGAGGTCATCGACGAGGCCGTGGCCGACGCCGTGGGCCCCGACCTCACCGTGGTGCGCGACGCCTGGAGCGAGACCCCGGCCGTGGCCCTGGTGGAGGCCAGCGCGGGGGCGGCCCTGCTGGTGGTGGGGACGCGCGGCCACCGGCGCCTCACCGGGCTCTTCCTGGGTTCGGTGAGCCAGTACGTGGCCGTCCACGCCCACTGCCCGGTGGTGGTGGTCCACGCCCCCGACCCGGCCGGGGCGCCCCGGGCGGAGGCGGCCGAGGGGGAGGCAGCCGAGGGGGCCGGCCGGCCGGCCCGGCCCGGCCTCCTGGAGGAGATCCCCGAGGAGGAGTGCCTGGCCCTCCTGGCCGGCCAGGAGATCGGGCGGCTGGCCGTGGTCGAGGAGGGGGCGCCCGTGGTCCTGCCCGTCAACTACGTCCTCGACGGCCGCACCGTGGCGGTGCGCACCGGACCCGGGACCAAGCTGTCGTGGGGCGCCCTGGGCCCGGTGGCCCTGGAGGTCGACGTGGTGGACGCGGGCCGGGCCACGGGGTGGAGCGTCCTCGTCCAGGGAGTGGGACGCGACATCACCGAGGGCCTCGACTCGTGGTCCGAGCGGCTGCGCTCCCGGCCCCTCGTGCCCTG
>DATJOV010000251.1:0-6754 GCA_035506735.1 Acidimicrobiales bacterium
CTGGTCGTCCATGGTGTGCCCGGTGGCCGCACCGGGGGGCAGGGCCTCCAGGCGCGCCGCCCGGGCCCGGGCCTCGAGGTTGGGCCCCGGCGCCACCTCCACCCGCACCGAGCGGAAGCCGGCCCCCAGGGCCGCCGCCGCCTCGCCCACCACCCCGGCCTCGGACGCCGACCCGGGGCGCAGGCCGTGGTCCACGTGGACGGCCGTCACCCGGCAGCCGGCGGCGACGGCGAGGACCAGGAGGGCGAGGGAGTCCGCACCCCCCGAGACGGCGCACGTGCACGGGGTGCCGGGACGGGGGAAGGTGCAGCGACCGAGGAGCTCTCCCGTGCCGCCGGGGAGGGCGGGGGACCCCGCCGGCCCGGTCGCCTCCATCAGCCCGTGGCCAGGTGGGCGGGACCGAGGCGCGCCACCCAGCGGTCGGGATGACGGATCTCGTCCATGGTGGGGAGCATCTCCGGGCCTTCCCACACCCGGGCCAGCAGCTCGGGACCCCCCACCGCCTCCACGGCGCGGATGAAGCGCTCCCCCTGCTCGTACTGGCGCAGCTTGGCCTCGATCCCGAGCAGCTGCTGCAGGAGCCGGGCGGGGAGGCTGGCCCGCTGCCGGCGCTCGCGCAGCACCCGCGAGAACCAGGCGGCGTCGGGGACGGCCTCGGCCCCGGCCCGGTCCATGGTGATGTCGCCGTGCCCCTCGAGCAGGCTCATCATGGCCTGGATGCGCCCGATGACCTCGAGCTGCTCGGGTGGCGCCACCAGGCCGAGCATGCCGGCGTCCTGCAGGGGGTTGGTGCCGGCCCGCACGGCGGCGGCAGCCCGGCGCAGGGCCTCGGCGAAGCGGCGGGGGTCGGGGGCGAGCCCGGTCATGGCCTGGTCCACCAGGGACAGGAAATGGCCCCGCAGCCAGGGGACCCCGGTGAACTGGCAGCGGTGGGTGACCTCGTGCAGGGCGATCCAGAGCCGGAACTGCTGGGGGGGGAAGCCGTGGCGGCGCTCGAGGGCCACGATGTTGGGTCCCACGTAGGACACCACCCCCCCGGTGTCCTCGCCCTCGGCCAGGAGCAGGTCGTACTGGCCCAGGACCCGGGTGGCCATCCACCCCAGGACCAGCCCCAGCTGGGCTCCCGTCACCTGCCCCGCCGCCCCCGCCAGGGGGCCCCGCAGCGAGGACGTCTCCAGGCGCTCCAGCATGGGCTCGAGGAGGCGCCGGAAGGAGGTGAGGTTGGCCCGGACCCAGCCGGCCCGGTCCACCACCGAGGCCTCGGCGCTCCCCGTGGCCGGCCGCAGGCCGGTGGCGGCCACCACCAGGGTCTCGGCCCGGGTCGTGGCGTCGGCGAAATCGGCCTCCAGCGAAGCCAGGGTGGCGGCGTCGAGGGTGCCGGTCCCGGGCGGGCCGAGCAGCGACCCCCTCGACCCGATCCAGGTGGCGACGCGCTGGGCCACGTCCCATGACACGGGGTTGGTCACGGCCCCAGTGTAGGGAGGGGCGGCGGGGCCCCGCCCGGTCAGGCGATCTTCTTGCCTCGCAGCCGGGGGGCGCTGGGGCTCATGTGCAGCGAGCAGTACTCGTCGTCGTTGTAGATGGAGAGCTTGGTCTCGCACCCGGGCTCGGCGCACACCCGCCCCCGGGCGAAGGTGCGCGACGGGCGGCCGTAGCCGGTGAACGGCGTGGCCCCGATCGACTGTTCGCCCTTCTCGGAGCGGTCCTCCATCACCCCACCTCCCGGTCGCTGCGCTCTGGCTAGCTATCGACCGGGTCGGGGCCCGTCGTGAGGGGCGGGCAGGGCGTTGTGCAACCGTTGTGAATCCTCCGCCGGGCGCCACGGAGGGTGGCGGCGGGCCAGGCCGGCCCGAAGGCGGGCTCAGGCCTCGGACAGGTCCCGCTGGCGTTGCTCCTCGTCCACCAGGGCGTCGCGCACCCGCTGGCGCAGGGCGTCGGGGACGTGGTCCTTGCACCGGTTGGCGATCACGACCCGGAGCTCGGCCTCGAAGTCGAAGGCCTCCAGGCAGGGGGAGCAGTCGTCGAGGTGGTGCTGGATCTCCCGGCGGCGATCCTCGGTGAGCTCGCCGTCGAGGAAGCGATAGAGCCGCTCGATCGTCCCGTCGCAGTCCATCCCGGACTCCCCCGACCCCATCCGTCCCTCCCTCCGGCCTCGGAGACTAGTGCCCGGCCTCGGTGGACCCCACCAGGCCTCGCGCCACCGCAAAATCCATCAACGCCTTCTGCAGCGCCTTTCTTCCACGGTGGATCCTGCTCATGACCGTGCCGATGGGCACCTCGGTGATCTCGGCGATCTCCTTGTAGGAGAAGCCCTCGACGTCGGCCAGGAGCACGGCGATGCGGAAGGCCTCGGGGAGCGACTCGATGGCGGCCTTGACCTCGTCGTCGGTGAACCGCTCGAACACCTCCTCCTCGGCCGACTGCCCGGTCCCGGCCGAGAGGTCACCCAGCCGGCGGTACAGGTAGAGATCCTCGACGTCCTCGACGTCGGCCTTCTCGGGGCGTCGTTTGGCGGCGCGGTAGCTGTTGATGAAGGTGTTGGTGAGGATCTTGTACAGCCAGGCCTTGAGGTTCGTGCCGTCCTCGTAGCGGTCGAAGGCCCGGTACGCCTTGAGGAAGGTCTCCTGCACCAGGTCCTCGGCGTCGGCGGGGTTGCGGGTCATCCGCAGGGCAGCCGTGTACAGCGCCTGCATGTGCGGCATGGCGAGCTCGGTGAATCGGCTCCGGTCGGCCATGACTGCACCCTACTCAGTGGCTGTGGCACCGGCACGACGCCCCGGCCCGCCGTGGCCCGAGGCTGGGGCCGACGATGCGGCCGGCTCCTCAGTCCCGGCCGGGGAGGCTGGCCCGGGCCCAGCGCCGGGTGGTGCGCTCCCCCGAGGGGTAGAGCCGGAAGCTCGTTCCCGAGGCGGGGACGAGGGCGCCGTCCCGGGCCACCAGCCACACCGGCAGCGCCCGCTCGCGGGCGTCGCGCAGCTCGAGCCAGGTGTCGTGGCTGACCGTCCCGTCGCCCTCGCTCAGCACCACCATGCCGTCGATGCCGTCGCGGATGAAGGGCCACCGCAGGAGCCAGTCGGCGCGCGACGCGAACCCGCAGGCGTCGGCGTCCATGACCACGGCCTGGGGCCACGTGTAGGCCATGCGGTGCAGGGCCAGGCGGTAGGCCACCGTGCCGTAGGTGTTCTTGGCAGCGGCCAGGTACACCACGGCAGGGGCCGCCGGCGCCGGTGCAGGACCCCCCGGCTCCTCTTCCCCACTGCGCACGCCGGACGGAATCGTGACGCTCATCGCGGACCTCCAATCCCGAGTCCGCGCGTCATCGGGGCCGGAACCTCGATGACGTGCCCCCCTCGTTTGCCCCCTCCGGCGTCCCATGGTGCCGGGCCACCCTCACCGGGTGTCCAAGGGATTCCCAACTCCCGCACAACGGCGGTGCCCGCTATGGCCCGGCGGCGGGTGGAACCGGACGAAGATGGTCGTGTGCCCTCCCCGCCCGGGGGCGGGACCTGCCGTCGGGCGGGGGAGCGACCGGAAGGGGAGGACGAGGTGGGCCCCACGGTGCGGGACGACGGCGGCGGCGCGACCTCCACCCGCCGCCCCAGGCTGGCCCTGGCCACGCTGTCGCTCGTCCTGTTCCTCACCTTCCTCGACAACACGATCGTCAGCGTCGTGCTGGCCGACGTGCAGTCCGATTTCCACACCGGGGTGGCCGCCCTGCAGTGGGTGGTGAACGCCTACGCCCTGACCTTCGCCAGCCTCATGCTGGTCTTCGGGGCGCTGAGCGATCTCTTCGGCCGCAAACGCCTCATGCTCGGCGGCGTGGGGGTGTTCTGCGCCGGGTCGGTGGTGGGTGCCCTCGCCCCCGACGTGCACGTGCTGATCGTGGGGCGCGTCGTCATGGGCGTCGGGGCGGCCGCCTCGGAGCCGGGGACGCTGTCGATGATCCGCCATCTCTACACCGATCGGGCCGAGCGGGCCCGGGCCCTCGGGGTGTGGGCGGGGGTGTCGGGACTGGCCCTGGCCCTGGGCCCGGTCATCGGCGGGGTGCTGGCCGGGGTGTGGTCGTGGCGTGCCATCTTCTGGTTCAACCTCTTCTTCGGCGCCCTCGCCTTCGTGGCCGCCGCCGCCGTCCTCCCCGAGAACGCCGACCCCGTGGGCCGTCGGCTCGACCTGGGAGGGTTCCTCCTCGGCGCCGGCGCCCTGGCCTGCGCCACCTTCGGGGTGATCTCGGGCGAGACGGCCGGGTACCGGGCCGGATGGGTCCTCGCCCTCTTCGCCCTGGCGCTCGTGGGCGCCGTCGCCTTCGTCGTGGTGGAGCGCAGGGCGGCCAACCCCATGCTCGACGTCGGCTACTTCCGCCGGGCCGCCTTCAGCGGATCGAACATCGTGGCCTTCTCGACCTACTTCTCGATCTTCGCCATCTTCTTCTTCGTGGCCCTCTACCTACAGGTGGTGGGGAGCAATTCCCCCTACCGCACGGCGCTCGACTTCGTCCCCCTGGCGGCGGGGATGGTCGTGGCCTCCCTGGGGACCGGCCGGTGGGTTGCGGCCATGGGCCCGCGCCTGCCCATGGCGGCGGGCTGCCTGGCGGCGGCGGCGGGGGTGCTGCTCACCGACCACTACCTCACGGCCCACGCCGGCATCGGGCAGATCGGCTGGCCCCTGGCCCTGGCGGGCGTGGGCTTCGGGGTGGCCATCGTGCCGGTGACCTCGGCCGCCCTCTCCTCCACGCCGCCCGAGCACTCGGGGATGGCGGCGTCGATGACCAACACCAGCCGGGAGCTCGGGGCGGTGGCCGGCGTGGCCATCCTGGGCTCGGTCGTCAACGGGCAGCTCACCGTCGACCTCCTCACCAGATTGGCGGCCATCGGCATCCCGGCCCAGTTCCGCAACCAGGTCGTCACGGCCGTGACCACCGGGACCTTCGGCGCCCAGGCGGCCAAGGCCGCCGGCGCCAACAAGTCGATCGCCGCCATCGTGGACAAGATCGTGAGCGCCGCCTACGGCGCCTTCGCCCACGGGCTCGACCTCTCGCTCCTGGCGGCCGGGGCCTTGATGGTGGCCTCGGCGCTCATCGCGGCGTGCACCATGCCCGGCCGCGCCCGCGGCGCGGTGGAGGAGCGCGCCACGGCGTGACGGCCCGCCGTGGCGCGACGCCGGTGCTGCCCACGGCGGGACGGCATCGTCCACAGGGTGGGGACCGCCGGCCCGTCCCGGCCCGGGGTGCCGTCTGCACCGGATCACCCACAGTTCGCCTCGGGATGACGCCCCCGTCGCCGGACGTTCACCTGCCGTCGGTACGGTCACAGACATGCACACCACGACGGCCCCCGGCGCGGCCCGGGCCATGCTGCGAGCGGTGGCTCCGGCCGACGCTGCGTCGGAGAGCCGACGCCTGCACCCCTCGGCACCGGGCCCGGCCCCGGTGCGGACCGGCGCCCGCCTGCTCGTGAACGGGGTGCCCGAGCACCGGGCCCTGCTCACCCGCGTGGCCCGGCGGTGGCGACCGCTGCGCCTCCTCGTGGCGGGAGGCGGACGGGACGGCCTGCGCCTGGCGTCCGAGCGCCGCCTGCAGCTGGTGATGGTGGACGCCCAGCTCCCCGACATGGACGCCACGGCGGTCGTCACCTCCCTGTGCGCCGGCACCGGCCCCCCCGTGATCGTGCTCGGCCACGAGCCCTCGCCCCGCGAGCACGCCCGCTTCGTGTGGGCGGGGGCGAGCGCCTACCTGGCCCGGCCGCTCGATCTGGCCCAGCTGGACCGCACCGTGCGCCGGCTCGTGCCGGACGCGGCACGGCGCTGATGGCGCTCGCCGCCCCCGGACCCTCCGACGCCACGGCACTGCTGTCGGGGTGGTGCCCCGGATCGGTCACGGTGCACCTGGATCTCGCCGTCTCGTGCTCGAGCGACACGTGCCAGCACGACCTGCCCCGGGCCTACTGGTTCAGCCTCCACGGCACCTTCGCCCGGTGCAGCGAGGCCCGGGGTGCTCCGGGGCCGTGCCCCGAGTGCGGCTTCGCCCCGTCCTGAGCACCCAGACGCCGGCACCGGGTGCGGGGACGTCGCCCCCCGGCGCACAACGGCGTCGGGCACCCTGGGCACGAGCCGGGCACCCTCGGGCACCCCGCCACGGGCCCCGTCGGCGACGCCGCCCGCAATGTCGAGGGGCGCCGTCGTGGCCGAGCCTGGGAGGGGACTCGAACCCCTGACCTGCGCATTACGAGTGCGCTGCTCTACCGGCTGAGCTACCCAGGCGATGCGAGCGCTCAGGCTACCGGACCGGCTGCGGCCCGATCCCCGGTGCCGGCGCCACGGACCGGGCGGCTCAGCTCGTCACGGCCGACAGCCGCACCAGGAGGGCCTCGAGCAACAGCATCTCGTTGGGGTTGCGCACCAGCTCGGCCGAGGACCGCTCCACGGCGGTGACGGCGTCGCCCAGCGCGTGCACGCGCTCCTCGACGCGGGCCCGGCCCGGCCCCGCCCCCGGCCCGGTGGCGCCCAGCATGCGGTCCCGGTAGGCGGCGGCCAGCACGGCGAAGCCGGCCCGGAGCTCGTCGGTGCGCCACCGGCGCTCCTCGCGGCGCTGGCGGTCCTCGATCTCCTTGCGGCGGGGGACGCCCCGCTCGCCCCGCTGCTCGGCCGCCGCCGCCGCGGCCTCGAGGTCGGCGCGGTGGCGGGCCCGCAGCGGTTCCACGCCCTCCTCGGCCGAGGCCAGCAGCTCCCCCGCCAGCGCGGCCGCCACCGCCCCGGTGCC
>DATJOV010000252.1:0-3475 GCA_035506735.1 Acidimicrobiales bacterium
ACCGACGAGCGGGTGAGAGTGGAGGACCGCACCGTCCCGGGCCCGCCGGGCGCTCCCGAGGTGGCGGTGCGGGTCTACACCCCGCGCGCCCTGGAGGCCCCCGGAGCGGGCGTGGTGTTCTTCCACGGGGGGGCCTTCATCCTCGGCGACGTCTACACCGAGGAGCTGCGCTGCCTGCGCTACGCCGCCGGGGCCCGGTGCGTGGTGGTGTCGGTCGGCTACCGCCTGGCTCCCGAGGACCCATTCCCCGCCGCCCCCGACGACGGCTACGCCGCCCTGGTGTGGACGGCGGAGCACGCCGGGGCGCTCGGGATCGACCCCGGGCGCCTGGCCGTGGCGGGGAGCAGCGCTGGCGGGGCCCTGGCCGCGGCCACGGCCCTGCGGGCCCGGGACGCGGGCGGGCCGACCCTGGCCTTCCAGCTCCTCAACTACCCCGTCATCGACGACCGCCTGGCCACCCCCTCCATGCGCACCTTCGACGCCACGCCCCTGTGGACCAGCGGGGCCAGCGCCCTCATGTGGGACTACTACCTCGGACCGGTCGAGGGCCGGGGGCCGGTCTCGCCCTACGCCGCCCCGGGACGGGCCGAGGACCTGGGCGGGCTCCCCCCGGCGCTGGTGGTGGCGGCCGAGCTCGACCCCCTGCGCGACGAGGGCCTCGACTACGGCCGCCGACTGCTCGAGGCGGGGGTGCCCACCGAGCTGCACTGCTATCGCGGGGCCTGCCACGGCTTCGACATCATCGCCACCGCCACGGCCATCGGCCGGCGCGCCCTGGACGAGCAGGTGGCGGCGCTGGAGCGGGGCCTGGCCACGCCGGGCTGACGGGGCCGGATCGATCGATCCGGGCCTCGGGCCGGCGCGCCGCCGTTACGAGGCCTTGGTGACGAGGTCGTCGAGGAGGGTGCGGGTGGCCCGGGCCACCTCGTCCACGGCGCGCTCGAAGGTGGCCTGGTTGGCCCTGGAGGGCTGGCGGTACCCGCTCACCTTGCGCACGAACTGCAGGGCGGCGGCCCGCACGGCGTCGTCCGAGGCCGGTTCGGGATCACGGAGGGTGACGATGCTTCGGCACATGGGGCCACGCTGCCACACCGGGAGGACCCGGGGGTAGCGGGCGGGACCAAAGTCCCGGGGCCACCCCACCTCCGACCCTGGGACGCTCCCCCCGATCCGGGCAAGGTGACACCCACGGCGGCGACAGGAGGGCGGCCATGAACCCCGGACAGCGGTGCGACGAGATCATCCGGCTCATCGACGAGGCCCTCGGCGCCGCACCGGCGGCGGTGCCGGCCCGGGGGGCGGGCGCCCCGGGTGCGGGCCGGACGGGCGAGGGGCGCGGCGCCTCGGCGGGGCGTCGGGGACGGGTGGCGTGAGCATGATCGGCCTGCGCTCGCACCACCGCCACTACGCCTTTCTCCTCGACCTCCTCGACCTGTGGCGCGCCGCAGCGCTCCACCTGCGCATCCCCGACTGACACCGCGAGCGGCGCCACGGGCGACGGCGGGCGGGCGCCCCCCGACGACGGCGCGTTAGGGTCCCGGGCCGTGGGGGCCGGTACGGGGCAGGGGGACCAGGGGCAGGCGGACGAGGCGAGCTGGGGCCTCGTCGACCCGGCCGTGCTCGAGCGCATCGCGGTGGTGTCGCCCCATTTCGACGACGCCGTGCTGGGGGCGGCCCACCTCATCGACGCCCACCCCGGCTGCACCGTGGTGACGGTCCTGGGCGGCCGCCCGCCGCGCTACCCCGAGGAGCCCACCGACTGGGACGCCTGCGGGGGCTTCGTGGCCGGCGACGACGTGGTGGCCCTGCGGCGCCAGGAGGATTTCGCCGCCCTGGCCGTCCTGGGGGCCACGCCGGTGTGGCTGGAGTTCTCCGACCACCAGTACCTGGCGCCCGAGGAGCGCCCCCGCCCCGAGGAGGTGGCGCCCGCCCTCACCGCGGCGCTGGCCGCCGTCGGGCCGAGTGCGGTGTTCCTCCCCATGGGACTGGCCAACCCCGACCACGGTCTCACCCACGAGGCCGGGCTCCTGGCCCGCACCGCCCTCCTCGAGGACGGGGCCGCCACGGCCTGGTTCTGCTACGAGGACCACGGCTACAAGCACATCCCGGGCATCCTGGCCTGGCGGGTGAGCAAGCTGTTCCGCAGCGGCCTGTGGCCCACCCCGGCGGTGGTGCCCATCACCCCCGACATGGCCCGCAAGCGGGCCGCCATCGCCTGCTACACGAGCCAGCTCCCGCCGCTGCAGCGCGACCACGCCCTGGACGAACGACTCGACGCCAACGTGCCCGAGCAGTTCTGGCGCCTGGCCCCGCCCCCCCGGGGGTGGGAACGACTGATGGAGGTCTGACCGTGAAGGGACTGCTCTACGGCGTGCGGCCCGACCCCTGGACCGTGCCCGACCCGGACAACCCCTTGCTGGTGGGGCTCGGGCGCACCCCCATGAAGCTCACCGACCTGGACGAGCCCCGGCCGTCGCGCCCGGGATGGGTCATGGCCCGGACCCGCATGGCCGGGATCTGCGGGTCCGAGGCCAAGCAGGTGTTCATGGACTTCGGCGAGGGCAACACCGACAGCCCCCTGTCCTATCTCTTCACCTTCCCCACCGTGCTCGGCCACGAGGTGGTGGCCGACGTGGCCGAGCTGGGGCCCGGAGCGGTGGGCCTGGAGGAAGGCCAGCGGGTGGTGCTCAACCCGTGGCTGTCGTGCGGGCCCCGGGGCATCGATCCGCCCTGCCCCTCGTGCCAGTCCGGGGACTACAGCCTGTGCTGGCACTTCGCCGAGGGCCAGCTGGCGGCGGGGATCCACACCGGCACGTGCAAGGACGCCCCCGGCGGGTTCGCCGAGTACTTCCCGGCCCACCACTCCATGCTCTTCCCCGTCCCCGACGGGGTGCCCGACGAGCTGGCCGTGTTCGCCGATCCCTTCGCCGTGTCGCTGCACTCCGTCACCCGGCACCCGCCGCCCCCCGGGGGCAAGGCCCTCGTCTACGGGGCCGGCGCTCTCGGCACCACCGCCACCGCCATCCTGCGGGCCCTGCACCCCGACGTCGAGGTGCTGGTGGTGGCGCGCTTCGAGGCCCAGGCCGACCTGGCCCGGCGCCTGGGGGCCACGGTGGTGGCGCCCGAGCCGCGCCTGGCCCTCATCGAGCAGGCCGCGGCGTGGTCGGGCGGGGTGCTCCAGCCCACCCGGGAAGGCCTGCCCATGGCCCACCCGGGGGGCATCGACGTCGTCTACGACACCATCGGCAAGTCCGACACCTTCGAGGTGGGGGTGCGCCTGCTCAAGCAGCGCGGCACCCTGGTCAAGAGCGGCGTCCACGCCCCGTCGCGCTGGGAGTACTCCCCCCTGTACTTCAAGGAGATCACCTGGGTGGGCTCCAACGCCTTCGGCTTCGAGGAGGTCGAGGGGGTGCGCCGCCACGGCATCGAGCACTTCCTGTCGCTGGCCGAACAGGGCCGCGTCGACCTGGAGGGG
>DATJOV010000253.1:0-4401 GCA_035506735.1 Acidimicrobiales bacterium
AGGTTCTCCGCCTCGCGCCACAGCACCAGCTCGGTCAGGGCCCGGTCGATGGTCCAGCGGCTCAGGGTCTCGGCCATGCCGGCGTCGCCCGCCGCGCCCAGGAACTCGCCGGGGAGCAGCACCCCGTGGTCGGGCCGCTGCCAGCGCAGGAGGGCCTCGGCCCCCACCACGTGGCCGCTGTGGAGGTCCACCACGGGCTGGTAGAAGAGGGCCATCTCGCCGTTGTCCATGGCGCTCTGGAGGCCCTGCTCCACCTCGTAGCGCGACACCACGCTGTCGCGCATGGAGGTGTCGAAGGCCCGGGTGCTGCGGCCCTCGTCCCGGGCCCCGTACATGGCGAGCTCGGCGTTCTCGAGGACGGCGTCGGCCTTGTCGGCGCTGGAGGGGTCGGTGACCACGTAGCCCACCGTGGCCTGGAGGACGTGCTCGGCCCCCTCGGCCACCACGGGCCGGGCCACGGCGTCCACGATCATCTGCGCCACCCGGGCGGCGTCGGCGTCGGACTGGACCGAGGCGCACACCACCCCGAACTTGTCGGGCGCCACCCGCAGCACGGTGTCGCTCTTGCGCCGCGACACCGCCAGGCGGCTGGCGATCTCGCGCGCCGCCTGCTCCCCCGCCCGGGCGCCGTACTGCCCGGCCAGCTCGGCCCAGCCGTGGATGTCCACGAACAGGACGGCCAGGGAGCTGCTGTCGCGCTGGGCCGCGCTCAGGGCCCGGTCCAGGTGGTCCTCGAACAGGGGCCGGTTGGGCGGCTCGCCCACGGGCTCCTCGGCCGGGGGCGGGGGCGGCGGGGCCGCCTCGGTCACCACCACCGGGGGCGGGGCGGGCTGGGAGGCCAGCTCGTGGAGGCGCTCCTGGAGCTGGCGGTTCTCGGCGCTCAGGGCCCGCTGGGTGAGGGCGTTGCGCACCGTCTGGATGAAGGCCTGGGGCACCAGGGGCTTGACCAGGAGCCCGTCGAGCTGGGCCGAGGCGGCCAGGGCGCTGTCGAGGGAGGCCAGGCCGGTGAGGAGGAGGACCGGGGTCTCGGGGTCCTCCTGCTTGAGCCGCACGGCCAGGTCCACCCCGGTGTGCTCGGCCAGCTGGTGGTCCACCACCACGGCGGCGGGGCGCTGCAGGCCCCGCAGGGTGAGGGCCTCGGTGGGGTCCGACGCCACGAAGACCTCGATCCCGGCGCCCTTCAGGACCGACGCCAGGCTGTCACGCGTGGCCTGGTCGTCGTCGACGACCAGGACGGAGGAGTCGTTGGACCCCGTCGGTTGGAACGCTGACAAAGATTCCCCCCCTACGATCCGGGTCGCCCCGCGACGGCCGTTACCGTCCGGGCACGCCTCACCGTGTGGATCCGCATCGCTCCCGCACCCCCCGTGGCAGAGCGGCCGCCGTCCAGGCATCCTGCAAAGGCCAAGCTTCTCACCACTCCTCGCGCGAAGTCAACGCCGGGCCGCCGCCACGTAGAGCGCCGGCGGCCCGTGGGGCCCTTGTTACCACCCCACGTGGTGAACTTTACACTCGCAGGCCACGGTACCCCGGGGGAAGCCCAGGGCCTCGAGGACGTCGTCGACGGCGTCGGCCAGGGGGGTGGCGGGGGCCACCACCAGCTCGGGGGCGGCGGGGGGCTCGTAGGGGTCGCTCACCCCGGTGAAGCCGGCCACCTCCCCCGTCAGGGCCCGGGCGTAGAGGCCCTTGGGGTCGCGCTGGGCGCACACCTCGACCGGGGTGTTCACGTAGACCTCCACGAAGCGCAGGCCGGCCTCCTCGTGCAGGGCCCGGGCCTGGCGCCTCCCCTCGGCGTAGGGGCTGATGAGGGCGGCCAGGGCCACCACCCCGGCGTCGGCGAAGAGCCGGGCCACGTGGGCCACCCGGCGGATGTTCTCGTCCCGGTCGGCCGGGGCGAAGCCGAGGTCCTCGTTGAGCCCGGAGCGGACGTTGTCGCCGTCGAGGCGGTAGGCGGCCAGGCCGTTGGCCACCAGGTGCTCCTCCACCGCCGCCGCCAGGGTCGACTTGCCCGACCCCGACAGCCCCGTGAACCACACCGTGGCCCCCCGCATGCCCAGTGCCCGCCACCGGTCGCGCCGGGTGAGGCGCCCGACCGACCACACCACCTCGGTGGGCGAGGCCATCAGTCGGCGCCGAGGATCATCCCGGCCCCCACGGTGACATTGGTGTCCTCGGCCGCCAGGACGAAGGAGCCGGTGGTGCGGTTGCGGCGGTAGCTGTCGTAGAAGAGGGGCTGGGTGACGCGCAGGCTCACCCGGCCCACGTCGTTGAGCCCGAGGGCGCCGGCCGACTCGTCGCGGTGCAGGGTGTTCACGTCCAGGGCGTAGTGGACGGTGCGGACCTGGGCCCGCACCCACCGGGTGGTGTGCTTGAGGGCCAGCACGTCGCCCGGGGCCAGGGGGCGGTCCGACATCCAGCACAGCATGGCATCGATGTCCTGGCCCACGGTGGGGCGGTTGTGGGGCCGGCACAGCAGGTCGCCGCGCGAGATGTCGAGGTCGTCGGCCAGGCGCACCATGACCGACATGGGGGGGAAGGCCTCCTCCACCGGGCCGTCGAAGGTGTCGATGGCGGCGATGGTGGTGGTGAGCCCCGACGGCAGGACCATGACCTCGTCGCCCGGGCGCAGCACCCCCCCGCTCATGCGCCCGGCATAGCCCCGGAAGTCGGGGATGCTCGAGGCGGTGGGGCGCACCACCCACTGCACCGGGAGCCGGGGGTCGATGAGGTTGCGGTCCGAGGCGATGAAGACCTGCTCGAGGTGGTGCAGGAGCGAGGGCCCCTGGTACCAGGGCATGTTGAGCGAGCGCTGCACCACGTTGTCGCCGTTGAGGGCCGAGATGGGGATGAAGGCCACGTCGGAGACCTCGAGCCGGGTGGCGAAGGCCTTGAACTCCTCGCTGATGGCCCGGAACACCGACTCGTCGTAGTCGACGAGGTCCATCTTGTTGACGCACAGCAGGAGATGGGGGACCCGCAGGAGCGAGGCCAGGAAGGCGTGGCGCTTGGTCTGCTCCACGATCCCCTTCCGGGCGTCCACCAGGACCAGGGTCAGGTCGGCGGTCGAGTTCCCGGTCACCATGTTGCGGGTGTACTGGATGTGCCCCGGGGTGTCGGCGATGATGAACTTGCGCAGCGGGGTGGCGAAGTAGCGGTAGGCCACGTCGATGGTGATGCCCTGCTCCCGCTCGGCCCGCAGCCCGTCCGTGAGGAGCGCCAGGTCGGTGTACTCGTCGCCCCGCTGGCGGCTCAGGCGCTCCACCGCCTCCAGCTGGTCCTCGAAGATGGCCTTGGAGTCGTACAGCAGGCGCCCGATGAGGGTGCTCTTGCCGTCGTCGACCGACCCGGCCGTGGCGAAGCGCAGCAGCTCCATGCTCAGAAGTACCCCTCGCGCTTGCGGTCCTCCATGGCCGCCTCGCTGGTGCGGTCGTCGGCCCGGGTGGCGCCGCGCTCGGTCAGGCGGGTGACGGCGGTCTCGTCGATGATCTCGTCCACGGTGGCGGCGTAGGACTCGACCGCGCCCGTGCACGTCATGTCCCCCACCGTCCTGTACCGCACGGTGGTCTCGAAGACCTCCTCGTCCTCGGCCACGGTCACATGGGGGCCGACGGCCAGGAGCATCCCGTCCCGGCGGAAGACCTGGCGCCGGTGGGCGAAGTAGATCTCGGGGATGTCGAGGTCCTCCTGGGCGATGTACTGCCAGATGTCGAGCTCGGTCCAGTCCGAGAGGGGGAAGACCCGGATGTGCTCGCCCGCCCGGTGGCGGCCGTTGTAGAGACCCCACAGCTCGGGGCGCTGGTTCTTCGGGTCCCACTGCCCGAACTCGTCGCGAAACGAGTACACCCGCTCCTTGGCCCGGGCCTTCTCCTCGTCACGCCGGGCCCCGCCGAACACGGCGTCGAAGCGGAACTCGGCGATGGCGTCGAGGAGGGTCCGGGTCTGGAGCCGGTTGCGCGACGGGTTGGGCCCGGGGTCCTCGGCCACCCGCCCCCGGTCGATGGACTCCTGGACGCTCGCCACCGTGAGCGTCGCCCCCAGGGCGGCCACCCGGCGGTCACGGAAGGCCAGGACCTCGGGGAAGTTGTGGCCGGTGTCGATGTGCATGACGGGGAAGGGCAGGCGGGCCGGCCAGAAGGCCTTCTCGGCCAGGCGCAGCATCACCACCGAGTCCTTGCCCCCCGAGAACAGCAGCACGGGGCGCTCGAACTCGGCCACCACCTCGCGCATGATGTGCACGGACTGGGCCTCGAGCGCATCGAGATGAGAAAGCTGGTACTGCCCAGCTTCCCGGCGTCCCCCCATAGTCCGACGAGAATAGCTTGGGCCTGCTCCTTTCCGGTACGTTCCGGCCCCTCGTCCTCCCCTCCCCCCACCTCCACCCACCCCGTCGCAGGCCGGAGC
>DATJOV010000254.1:0-2037 GCA_035506735.1 Acidimicrobiales bacterium
CTGATGGATGCGGCCCACGATGGGCTCGAAGTCCCGTATGGACAGGGCGAACGGATAGGCGGAGCCGTCCCAGCCCACCACGTCGAAGGGATGGCGGGCGTGGGTATGGCGGCTCCAGCCCTGCCGGCCCCGCACCAGCACGGGCACCGGCCCGTCCTCGTCGACCACATGGGGCCCGGCCGGCACCCGGAGATCCCGCTCGCAGAAGGGGGCGCCCTCCCGCAGCTGTCCGGTGGCGGTCAGGTAGCGGGCCGGGATGGAGATGTGCCGCCACCCCTCCACCACCAGGGCCCGCACCTCGGTGTCACCGGTGATCGCCCAGCGGTGGGTGGTCGAGGCCGGGATGAGCAGGTAGTCGCCGGCACCGGCCTCGATGCAGCCGAAGACCGACTCGAACCGGGCCTGGCCGGACTGGATGTAGACCAGCTCGTCGCCGGCCGCGTTGCGGTACAGATCGCTGCTCTGGCCGGCCGCCACCCAGCACAGGGTGACGTCCCGGTTGCCGAAGAGCACCCGGCGGGCCGTGACCATGTCGCCACCGGCCTCCAGCTTGGGCGCCACCACGTGCCAGGGCAGCAGCGGTTCGTTGGCGGTCAGCGCCGAGCGGGGCACCGACACCTCCTCCACGGCGGTGATGGCGCTGGGGGAATGGCGGTGGTACAGCAGTGAGGACGCCCCGCTGAACCCCTCCTCGCCCATCAGCTCCTCGGCCAGGCGGGCGCCCGAGGCGTCCCGATGCCAGGTGTGCCGCTTGCGGGGCACGTCTCCGACCCGGACGTAGTAGGTCACTCGGCACCACCTCCCTGCACATTGGGGTCAACCATGACGCCCTGGGCTAGGACGGTACCGTCCACCTGGCCCAAGGACAGCCACGGTCCCCGGCCCGGGTCCCCGCACCACCCGCGGATGGTCACCCGGTCGCCGTCGGCCAGCCACCGCCGGCCGGCGTACTTCTCCATCAGAGATCCCTCCTCGCCCGCCCGGTCGCCCGAGATGGTCCCGGAGGCGAACAGGTCCCCGGCCCTCACCCCGGCCCCGTTCACGGTGAGATGAGCCAGCTGCTGGGCCAGGGACCAGTAGAGGCCGGCGGCCGTCATGTTCGAAAAGACACAGCCGTTCACCGCCAGGCTCAACCTCACGTCCAGCCCTCTCGGCTCATCGACCCGCAGGTAGCCCGCCGGCTCGGGGTCCTGCACCGGCCCGTCCACCCGCCACGGCTCGAGGGCGGCCAGAGGCACCACCCACGGCGACACCGAGGTGGCGAAGGACTTGCCCAGGAACGGGCCCAGCGGCCGGTACTCGAAGGACTGGATGTCGCGGGCGCTCCAGTCATTCACGAGCACCACACCGAAGACGTAACGGTCGGCCTCCCGGGCCGTGATCGACCGGCCCGGGGCACGGGGGTGCCCACCACGAAGCCCAGCTCCACCTCCACGTCCAGGCGCTTCGTAGGCCCGAACACCACTCCCCCTTCTACCGGCAGCAGGCCGGCCGGGCGGGGCACCGGCGAGCCGCTCACCACCACCGTCCCGGCCCGCCCGTGGTAGCCGACGGGCAGGTGCAGCCAGGCCGGCGGGAGGGGGTCCTCCCCGGGTCGCAGCAGGCGGCCCATGGCCTCTACGTGCGGGCGGGAGGCGTAGAAGTCGCTGTAGTCGCCGACCTCCCACGCCAGCCCGAGCCGGGCCTCTGCCGCCGGCCGGACGGCCCGGTCCGGCAGGTCGGCCACCACGTGCTGCAGCTGGGCCCGGGTGCGGGCCCAGGCGTCGGGGCCGAGAGCCATGAAGGCGTTGAGCGAGCCCGAGGTCCTGATCTCCGGCCCCACGTCGAGGCCGACGAGCGACGCCAGGTCCACCACCTGGTCGCCGTAGGCCACCACCACCCGGCCCGACTCGTCGACCCCGTAGGGGAGGTTGCCAATTCCAAACCCCTCAGGGCCGAAGCCGTTCACAGGTTGCCGCGCCGGGCCTGCTCGCGCTCGATGGCCTCGAACAGGGCCTTGAAGTTCCCCTCCCCGAACCCGGTGGCCCCGGCCCGCTG
>DATJOV010000255.1:0-3117 GCA_035506735.1 Acidimicrobiales bacterium
GACCTCAACGACCTCTACCGCCGGGTGATCAACCGCAACAACCGGCTCAAGAGGTTGCTCGATCTGGGCGCGCCCGAGATCATCATCAACAACGAGAAGCGCATGCTCCAGGAGGCTGTCGACGCCCTGTTCGACAACGGCCGCCGGGGCCGCCCCGTGACGGGCCCGGGCAACCGGCCCCTCAAGAGCCTGTCCGACATGCTCAAGGGCAAGCAGGGCCGGTTCCGCCAGAACCTCCTGGGCAAGCGGGTCGACTACTCGGGCCGCTCGGTCATCGTCATCGGCCCCACCCTGCAGCTGCACCAGTGCGGCCTGCCCAAGCTCATGGCCCTGGAGCTGTTCAAGCCCTTCGTCATGAAGCGCCTGGTCGACCTGGAGCTGGCCCAGAACATCAAGTCGGCCAAGCGCATGGTCGAGCGTCGCCGCACCCAGGTCTGGGACGTGCTCGACGAGGTCATCAAGGAGCACCCCGTCCTGCTCAACCGGGCCCCGACCCTGCACCGCCTGGGCATCCAGGCCTTCGAGCCCGTGCTGGTGGAGGGCAAGGCCATCCAGGTCCACCCCCTGGTGTGCACCGCCTTCAACGCCGACTTCGACGGTGACCAGATGGCCGTGCACCTGCCCCTGTCGGCCGAGGCCCAGTCCGAGGCCCGCGTCCTCATGCTCTCGGCCAACAACATCCTCTCGCCCGCCACGGGGCGCCCGATCACCGTGCCCACCCAGGACATGGTGTTCGGCGCCTACTACCTGACCCTGCAGGTGGAGGGGGCCAAGGGCGAGGGCCACGTCTTCCGCCACGCCTTCGAGGTGGAGCGGGCCTTCGACGAGGGCGAGGTGGACCTGCACGCAAAGATCGTCCTGCGCACCACCCCGGGGTCCTCGATGCACGCCGCCCTGGCCCGGGCCCAGGGGGTCGAGCCCGACACCGAGGAGGTGCTCACCATCGACACCACCCCGGGCCGGGTGTTCTTCAACAGCGCCCTGCCCAAGGGGTTCCGTTTCGTGAACGACGTGGTGGGCAAGCGCTCCACGCCCATCGGCGTCATCGTGGAGGAGATCTCGGCCACCGAGCCCAAGCACGTGGTGGCCGAGAGCCTGGACCGGATCAAGGCGCTCGGCTTCCGCTTCGCCGCCCAGTCGGGCCTCACCATCTCCATCGACGACGTCCGGACCCCGCCCGAGAAGGCCTCCATCCTCGACCGCTACGAGCGGGAGGCGGAGAAGGCCGAGACGCAGTTCAAGCGGGGCATCATCACCGACGACGAGCGGCGCCAGAAGGAGATCGAGATCTGGACCTCGGCCACCTCCGAGGTGGGCCGGGCCATGGAGCGGACCCTGTCGGGGATGGCCTTCAACCCCCTGGACATGATGGTCGACTCCGGGG
The DNA here is from genome assembly GCA_035506735.1 of Acidimicrobiales bacterium. Classification (GTDB taxonomy): domain Bacteria; phylum Actinomycetota; class Acidimicrobiia; order Acidimicrobiales; family UBA8190; genus DATJOV01. The sequence goes on from DATJOV010000255.1 coordinate 1,385, forward strand.
CCCGGGGGAACTCCCAGCAGATCCGCCAGATCGCGGGCATGAAGGGCCTGGTGTCGAACCCCCGGGGGGAGATGATCCCCCGGCCCATCAAGTCCTCCTTCCGGGAGGGCCTCTCGGTGCTCGAGTACTTCATCTCCACCCACGGGGCCCGCAAGGGACTGGCCGACACCGCCCTGCGGACGGCCGACTCCGGCTACCTCACCCGGCGGCTGGTGGACGTGGCCCAGGAGCTCATCGTCCGCATCGACGACTGCGGGACCTCCCGGGGCATCTGGCTCGACGACGTGGTCCCCGACGAGGCCGGGCGCCGCTCCTACCTCGAGACCCGCGCCTACGGCCGGGTCCTGGCCGAGGACGTCGGCCTGGCCGAGGGGGGCGCGGTCGAGGCCGGCACCGTGCTCGACGACGACCTGGTGGCCGTCCTGCGCGACGACCCCGGCGTGAGCCGGGTCCGGGTGCGCTCGGTCCTCACGTGCGAGTCCGAGCACGGGGTGTGCGCCACCTGCTACGGCCAGTCCCTGGCCACGGGCAACCTCATCGAGCTGGGCGAGGCGGTGGGGGTCATCGCCGCCCAGTCCATCGGGGAGCCCGGCACCCAGCTGACCATGCGGACCTTCCACACCGGTGGGGTCGTGGGGGAGGACATCACCCACGGCCTGCCCCGGGTGGTCGAGCTTTTCGAGGCCCGCACCCCCAAGGGCGCCGCCGTCCTGGCCCACTACTCCGGGGTGGTCCGCCTCGAGGACGAGGAGGGGGGCCGCCGCATCACCGTGGTGGCCGACGACGGCACGGAGGAGTCGGTGCTGGTCTCGGCCCGGGCCCACCTGGAGGTCGGCGCCGGCCAGGAGGTCGCCGCCGGCGACGCCCTGGTGGAGGGGCCCAAGGACCCCAAGGAGCTCCTCGAGGTCAAGGGCATCCGGGAGACCCAGCAGTACCTGGTGGAGGAGGTCCAGAAGGTCTACCGGGACCAGGGTGTGTCCATCCACGACAAGCACATCGAGCTGATCGTGCGCCAGATGCTGCGACGGGTGCTCGTGGCCGAGCCCGGGGACGCCCCCTTCCTGCCCGGGGAGCGGGTCGACGCCCAGGTCTACGCCGAGGTCAACCGGGGCCTGGTCCAGGAGGGCGGGCGCCCGGCCGAGGGCCGGCCCGAGCTCATGGGCATCACCAAGGCCTCCCTGGCCACGGACTCGTGGCTCTCGGCCGCCTCCTTCCAGGAGACCACCCGGGTGCTGACCGAGGCGGCCATCGAGGGCCGCTCCGACCACCTCTTCGGCCTGAAGGAGAACATCATCATCGGCAAGCTCATCCCGGCCGGGACGGGCATGGGCCGCTACCGCGACATCGTCGTCGACCTGCCCGACGCGGCCGGGGTCTCCCTGCGCAGCTACGGCTTCGACGAGGAGACCGAGGACCTGGCGGCCTGGCTCCGGGACGTGGGGAGCTCCCCCGGGGGCGAGGCGCCGGGGGCCGACTTCGGCTTCGGTCGCCCCCCCTACGGCGGGGCCCCCTACGGCGACTACCCCGAGACGGGGGGGAGCTCGGTGGGCTGGGGGGCTCTCGACCCCGGCGCCGGCGCCGGTGGGGACGCCCCGGCCCGGGGCCTCTCCCCCAACGGGGAGGGCCAGGACCACGGGATCGAGGGCAACGGCCAGTACGAGGCGGGCGCCTGACGGACCCCCCACCCGCCCGCCCGGCCCCGGACCTGTTGCCGGGGGGGCCCGCTACGCTCT
>DATJOV010000256.1:0-15904 GCA_035506735.1 Acidimicrobiales bacterium
TGGGCCATCGTCACGTACCCTCCCCCACCCGGCCTGGGGAGAACGAGGGGGGCAACGTTGCGGATTTGGGGTGGACAACCGGCCCGGGGCGGTGGACAACCCTGTGGACGGCCCCGGCCGCCGGAGGTCGTCCCCGGGGACGTCCCGGCCCGGGCTCGCTGGCACGCCGTCGGGCCATGGGCCCAGGGTGCCAGGCGGGTGTGACGGCTCAGGAGCCGCTCACGACCTCCACCGTGACCTCGGCCACCACGTCGGCGTGCAGGCGCAAGGGGACGAGGTGGGTCCCCACCGACTTGATGGGCTCGGCCAGCTGGACCCGGCGCCGGTCGACGGTGGCCCCGGTCTGGGCTGCCACGGCGTCGGCCACGTCGGCGGCCGTGACCGAGCCGAAGAGGCGTCCCTCGGCACCGGCCCGGGCCCGGATGGTGACGGTGGCGCCGGTCAGGACCCCGGCCACGGTGAGGGCCGAGTCCCGGTCACGGGCGTCGCGCAGGTCGCGGGCCCGGCGCATGGCGGCGGCCTGGTTCTCGATGCGGTCGCTCGCCACCAGGGCCCGGCCCGTGGGGAAGAGGTAGTTGCGGGCGAAGCCCTTGGCCACCTCCACCACGTCGCCCTTCTTGCCCACCCCGGAGACGTCGCCGCGCAGCACGACCCGCATCAGGAACCACCCTCGGCCACGGTCTCGAGCGTCCCGCCGCCGGCCCCGTTGCCGGCCTGGGGAGCGGGGGCGGCGGGGACGGCACCCTCGGCCGGCGCCTGCGCTTCGCCCTCGGGGGCGGGGCGGGGCGGGCGGGGGCCACTGGGTCGGTCCGGTCGGTCGCCCCGGTCGCCGCGGTCGCCGCGGTCACCACGGTCGCCCCGTCCCCGACCCCGGCCACCGGAGCGTTCGGTCACGGTGCGCTGGGTGTAGGGCAGCAGGACCAGCTCCCGCGCCGTCTTGATGGCCAGGGCCACCTCCCGCTGGTGCTGGGCGCAGTTGCCCGTGACCCGGCGGGCCCGGATCTTGCCCCGGTCGCTCATGTAGCGACGGAGCATCATGATGTCCTTGTAGTCGACCCAGTCGATCTTGTCCCGGCACAGGGCGCAGGGCTTCTTCTTGATCCGGCGGGCGGCGTCCTTGGGGCCGCGCCGGTTGGAGCGTTCGCTGTTCCTGGCCATGGGTTAGAAGGGCTCCTCGTCGTAGCTGTAGCCGCCCTGGTCGCCGCCGGCCGAGCGCTCGGCCGCCACCCGGGGGCCACCGCCGCCGCCCCCTCCGCCGCCGCCGCCGTCCCCGCCCGGGCCGCGACGCTCGTTCTTGGTCACCTGGGCCGTGGCCCAGCGCAGGCTGGGGCCGATCTCGTCCGCCACCACCTCGATCTTCGAGCGCTTGTCCCCGTCCTGGGTCTCCCACGAGCGCTGCTCGAGGCGGCCCGTGACCATGACCCGGGCACCCCGGCTCAGGCTCTCCGCCGCGTTCTCGGCCATCTCCCGCCAGCACACCACGTCGAAGAAGGAGGTGACCTCCTCCCACTCCTGGGTCTGGCGGTTCTGCCAGCGCCGGTTCACGGCCAGGCCGAAGGTGGCCGTGGCCTGCCCGGTGGGGGTGAAGCGCAGCTCGGGGTCCCGGGTGATGTTCCCGACCAGCGCCACGTTGTTGCCGTTTGCCATGGGGGTCTCCTGCTCCGTCTCGTCTCTCAGTCCGCCGCCGGGGCGGGGGCCACGTCGGCCGGTTCCGGTGCCGGCGGCGCCGGTGCGGCCGCTGCCGCCGGTGCCGGTGCCGGTGCCGGTGCCGGTGCGGCATCGTCCTCGCCCGACCTTGCTCCGTTCCTGGCTCCGCCCCGGGGGCCCTCGGTCGTGGGCAGGCGGGGGGGTGCGGGGGGCCGGATCCGGGGGCGTCCCGCCACCTTGTCGGGCAGGCGGATGATCTTGTGGCGCAGCACCTCGTCCGCCAGGACCAGGAACCGGTCCAGCTCGGCCGAGGCCTTGGGCTCGGCCGTGTACTCGGCCACCACGTAGTAGCCCTCGCGCTTGTGGTGCATCTCGTAGGCGAAGGGGCGACGGCCCCAGCGCTCGACCGCACCGGTGGTGCCCCCGTTGGACCGCACCAGCTCCAGGGCCCGGTCCAGCACGCCGGTGATGGCCTGCTCCTCGACTTCGACGTCGAAGATGATCATGGTCTCGTAGGGCCGCACGAGCGGCTCACCTCCCTCCGGACCCGGCCGGGCAGGCCGGGGCTCCGCATTCGCGGAGCAGGGTTGTCGGGCCCGGTCCGGCGCGCTGGCCGGCCCGACGGCCGGGCGTCATGGTACCCGACGGGTGGGTCAGCGTTCCCCGGGGGCGGCGGCCCGGCCCGGGGCCGGCTCCGGGGGGCGCCCGGCGGCGGTCCCCCCGCCGGGGAGGTGGTAGGTCTCGGCCTCGGAGGGGAAGGTCCCGGCCCGGACGTCGGCGGCCCAGGCCGCCACGGCCTCCGTGGCCAGGGCGCCGAGCTCGGCGTAGCGGCGCACGAACTTGGGGTCGGGCCCCTGGGGCCGCAGGCCCAGGAGGTCGTGGAACACCAGGACCTGGCCGTCGCAGGCCGCTCCGGCCCCGATGCCGATGGTGGGCACCTCGATCTCGGCCGTGACCCGGGCCGCCACCACGTCGGGGACGCCCTCGAGGACCACGGCGAAGCACCCCGCCGCCACCACGGCCCGGGCGTCCTCCACCAGGGCGTCGGCGGCGGCCGAGTCCTTGGCCTGGACCTTGTAGCCCCCCATGGCGTGGACCGACTGGGGGGTGAGGCCCAGGTGGCCCATGACGGGGATCTCGGCCCCCACCAGGGCCTCGATCATGGGCACCCGCACCCGCCCGCCCTCCAGCTTGACGGCCTGGGCCCCGGCCCGGATGAGGGTGGCGCCGTTGCGCACCGTCTCCCTGGGGTCGAGGTGGTAGCTCAGCCAGGGCATGTCCCCGACGACCAGGGCCCGGGGGTCGGCCCGTCCCACCGCCGCCACGTGGTGGGCCAGGACCCCCACGTCGACCTGGAGGGTGTCGCGGTGGCCGAGCACCACCGCCGCCACGGTGTCGCCCACCAGGATGAGGTCCACTCCGGCGGCGTCGGCGATGCAGGCTCCCGGGGTGTCGTAGGCGGTGATCATGACCAGGGGCTCGGCCCCGCGCCCGCGCTTGCGGGCACGGACCTCGGGAACGGTGACCTTGGGTGCCATGGGGGCCTCCTTGCCGTCCAGCGCTCGATGGCTGCCGGCGGCGTCGGGACCGGATGAGAGGTCCAGTGTACCGTGGCCGCCGTGGCATCCAAAGGGCCGCCACCAGGGACGATGCCCGACATCGGGTCCCCCTACGTCCTCGAGTACCGGGGACGGTTCACCTTCGCCGCCTCCCCCGGGGAGATGTGGGAGGCCCTGGAGCACACCGAGCGCTTCGAGGGCTGGTGGTCGTGGCTGGGCCAGTTCCGCCTCGAGGGGTCGCGCCTCGAGGAGGGGGCCGTCCTCCACGGGGTGGTGGCGCCCCCCGTCCCCTACCGCATGCGGGTGCGGGTGGTCGTGGGGCGCTGCGCCGCCCCCCGCCGTCTCGAGGCCACCGTCCACGGGGACCTCGAGGGGGTGGCCCGCCTCGAGGTGCGCCCGGAGGGGGCCGGCTCCGAGGCCGAGGTGTGGTGGGCGGTGGAGATGACCCAGGTTCCCATGCGCATCGCCGCCCGGGTGGCCCGGCCCCTGCTGTGCTGGGGCCACGACCGCGTGGTCGAGGCCACCGTGGCCGGGTTCAGGCGGCACCTCGCCGGCGGCGGTGGGGCGGCCGGGAAGCTGGGCCCGGGGTAGCTCCCGCCGCCGCGAGCGGGGCGGCCCGGCCCTCGATCCTCCCCTCGGGCGACGGCCAGTCGAAGACCAGGCGCTCTCCGGTCCGCAGCGTCTGCCACAGGGCGAAGGCCGCGTCCAGGGCGGTGGTGACCGAACCGGAGCGTCGGGCCCTCCACAGGGCCAGGTGCAGACCGGCGAGCCGCTCGGAGCGGGCGAGGTCCTTGCGGTGTCGGGCGATGACGGCGCGTCCGGGTTTCGTCGGGCGCCGGCCGGTGCTCGTGAAGGTGGCCCCCCGGGCCACCAGATCCCAGAATCCGTTCCGGTAGCCGGTCGCCGCCTCGATGACGTACTGGGCCAGGTCGTGCGGGATGTCCTGGCCGACGGCCATGGGGGTCCCGGGGACGTGGGTGCGCGTGCCCCGGACAGCGTCCCACCGGCACCCGCTCCGGCCCCCGTCGTCGAACGTGGCGAACGCCACCTGCACGGGCCGAGCCTACGGGGGGCGGTTGCCGCCCCCTGCCCGTACCGGCCCGGACCGCAGCGTCACCGTCAGCCGAGGCGGGCCACGGCCAGCCCCGCCGCCAGGGCCACCATGGCCCAGGACAGGGCGTGCAGGGCCCGCTCCAGGGGGTGGAGCAGGAGGTCGCGCCCCAGGGCCACCTCGGTGCCGTCGGCCAGGGTGAGGGTCCCCTCCACGGCGCCCACCCGGCGACGCAGGGTCCGGGCCGGGGTGGACAGGAGACGCTGGGCCCACGACAGGAGGAGGGCGGCCCCGGCCACCAGGACCGGGGCCAGGGCCAGGGTCGCGGTCTGGGCGGCGTAGGCGGTGAGGACGGGGAAGGCACCCCAGGCGGCGGCGAAGCCGGCGTCGGTGTGGACCACCCCCCCGAAGAGCTCGGCGTTGTAGGCCACCACCAGCACGGGGCCCACCACGATGAAGGGCACCAGCACCGGGCCCACCCGGGCCACCCCGGCCACCCCCAGGACCACGGCCCCGGCCAGGGCCAGCACCGCCGCCCCCACCAGGGCGGGCCCGGGGATGGCGGTGCGCAGGGGCCGCCCGTGCAGCTCGTCGAGGGCGTGGGCGGCCACCCCGACGGCCAGGAAGAAGGCGAGGACGGTGGCCACGAGGCGGCTCACCGAGGGGCGGGGGGCGAGACAGGCCCCCACCACCACGTAGGCCAGGTGCCAGGCCGTGTAGGGGGGATGGAGCAGGGTCCACCAGTCCCGCAGCTGCCCCCGTCGCGCCGCGTAGAAGGCGGGGCGGGCCGCCTCAGGCACCGCCGCGCCGTCCCCACATGACCACCCCTCCCCCCAGGCTCATGCGCCGCACCCCCACGTCCTTGAGGCCTGCGTCGCGCCAGGCCTGCACCGTCCAGTCCAGGGGGTAGCGGCGGTAGTGGGCCGAGATGTTGGGCCCCAGGAAGCGCCCCACCGCGAACCAGCCCCGACCCCCCGTGACCGCACCGGCCAGGGGCAGCACCAGCCGGGTGTAGCCCCACCACCAGGCCCGCCAGAAGGCCGAGCGGGGCACGCAGAACTCCAGGTTGGCCACGACCCCGCCGGGCCGGACCACCCGGGCCAGCTCGGCCAGGGTGGCGGCGGGATCGGCCACGTAGCGCAGGAGGTAGGTGAAGGACACGGCGTCGACGCTGGCGTCGGGCAGGGGGAGCTGCTCGCCCCGGCCCAGCACCAGGGCCACCGCCCCGCCCCGGCCGGCCGCCTCCACCCGGCGGCGGCCGGTGCGGACCATGTCCTCGCTCACGTCCACGCCCACCACCCGGGCCCCGGTGCGGGCCGCCACGGCCAGGGCCACCCCGGCCGTCCCGGTGGCCACGTCGAGGACCAGGGCGGGGGAGCCCTCGGCCAGGCGCTCGACCATGGCGGCCCGCCACCGCCGGTTCTGCCCCAACGACAGCCACTCGGCCAGGCGGTCGTAGCGCTCGGGCAGGGGCGAGAAGAGCCGGCGGGCGAAGCCGTTGTCCCGGGCGCCCACCCCCGGGGCGGTGTCGAGGGCCACGGCGCGACCTTCCCACAGCGGACCTCAGGACGCGCTGCGCTCCTGCCCCGGCACGGGCCGGCAGTGAGCGCACGGCCGGTAGCCGGCCACCTCGGCCGCGTCGGCGGTGCGGAAGGCCACCTCGTGGGCGGGGCCGATGCGCCGGGCGTGGGTGCACGAGGGGACGCAGAACACCCCGGTGGTGTCGCTCCCCACGAAACGCACCCCCGCCCCGGCCAGGCGCTCGAGCCGGTCGAGGTCCACCCCCTCGGCCCCCAGCAGGGCCCGCTTCATGGGCACCCCCAGGCCGTAGTTGCCGAGGTGGCCGTCGCTGCGCACCACCCGGTGACAGGGGATGAGGACGGGGACGGGGTTGCGCCCCAGGGCCGAGCCCACGGCCCGCACCGCCTTGGGGTGCCCGATGCGCCGTGCCACCCACCCGTAGGGGCGGACCTCGCCGGCGGGGATCTCCAGGGTGGCCCCCAGGACGGCCCGCTCGAAGGGGGTCAGCCCGGCCAGGTCGTAGCGCAGGGCCCCGGCCCGGCCGCTGCGCAGGGCACGCCCGAGCCCGGGCGGGGGACGGAGGGCGGGCACGGCGGTGCGGCCGGTGTGACGCCGGTGGTGCCGGGCGAAGCGGTCGGGGTCCCCCCCCACCACGGCGGCGGGCACGACGGCCCGGATGCCGTCGTCGGTGAAGGCCACGAAGAGATCCCCGGCCGGGCCCTCGACGAGGACGAAGCGATCGGCGCCCCCCAGGCCCAGGCGGTCGAGCACGGCCGCCTCGAACCCGGCCGGGGCCGGCACGCGCAGGGCCCGCAGGGCGGCCGCACCGGTGGGCACGGGGCGGGCGGGACGGCGGGAACGGGGTTCGGTCACGGCTCCTCCTCGGTGGTGGCGGCGAGGGCGCGCAGGCGCTCCATGCCGCGCGCCGCGTTGGCTTTGGCCGTCCCCACAGGACACCCCAGGGCCGCCGCCACCTCGGGATAGGTCATCCCCACCACGTGGTGCAGGACCACGGGGAGGCGGTGGTGGGCGGGCACCTCGAGCAGGAGCGCGGCCAGGACGCGCCCGGTCTCGGCCGACACGGCCCGGTCCTCGGGACCGGGAGCGGGGGCGGGGGGATCGGGCCGGGGGGCGGCGCCGTGGGCGGAGCGGCCCCCGGGCCCCGCCGCCTCGACGGGTCGGCGGGCCGCGTCACGGCGGGCGTTGCGCCACTGGTTCACGGTGATGGTGAGGAGCCAGGGCCGCACGCGCAGGGCCCGGCGGCGTGGCCCGTCGTAGCGGCGCAGGGCCCGGTAGGCGCGCACGAAGGTCTCCTGGGCGATGTCCTCGGCGTCGGCGGCCGACCCGCTCAGGCGCAGGGCGGCGCTGTAGACGGCGCCGGCGTGGGCCCGCACCAGCACCGGGTAGGCCTCGTCGAGGTCGGCGGCGAGGCGCTGCCCGAGGTCCGGCGCGGCCGGGGCGGCGGTGCCGGTGGTGGGGGCCATGGCAATTGAACCCCGCCCGGGCCGGAGTGGTTGCACCCGCTCCCCTCGTCCCGGGGCGGGTGGGATCACAGGGCGGGAAGGTCTTCGGCCTCGAGCCGGGCCCGGACCGCCGGCGCTCCGCCGTCGCCACCCTCGTCGTCCCCGTCGTCCCCCTCCCACTCGTCCCACGGCTGGAGGGAGGCCTGCATGGCCGGGAAGGACATGACCACGATGACGAAGATGGCGAAGGAGATCACGTGGACGCTCGTGCACCAGATGCAGATGGCCTTGATGCTCAGGAGCTCGGCGCCCACCAGGTAGAGGACGAAGCCGATGCCTCCCACGGCCAGGGCCAGGCGTCCCCACACGAGCACCCGGGACCGCACCCGCCACAGGGGGGGCCAGTTGGCGGCCACGCTGACGGTGTAGAAGATGAGCCCCAGCAGGGCCACGGGGACGTGGAACAGGTAGGAGTACTTGCTGGTCGTGACGGCCTGGCAGTCGATGAAGCCCTTCGACGAGCAGTAGGGCAGGACGCCGGAGAAGTGGTCGACGGTGAGGTACATCGACACGCCGAAGGCGGCCACGGCCAGGAGGAAGACCGTCACCGGCCGCCAGGACGGGACCACCAGCCCGCCGTCCTCGTCGACCACGTCGTCGCCGGCGTCGTCCTCGGGACCGGACAGGGCACGGGAACGTGGCATGGGCGCCTCCGTCAGCTCAGCTTCAGTGCGGTCGCCGCCGCCTTGACCCCGGGCGCCGAGCACACGGCGGCGGGTTGGCCGTGGGTGAGCGAGCACACCGAGGCGGTCAGGTAGTTGGCCGTCCCCACGATGGCCTGGGTCACGGGATCGCTGGCGTTGCTCAGCTTGGCGGCGATCTCGGTCTGGCTCAGGCCGGCCAGGATGGTGGCGGGGTTGTAGCTCGGGCCGGTGACGAAGACCTTGTTGCCGAAGTCCACGAAGGGGTAGCCGGTCCCCCCCAGGCCCAGCTTGCTGGAGTACTCGGTCCACAGCCTGTTCTGCGCCGTGGTGAGGGCCTCCAGGAGCTTGCGCGTGCCCAGGCCGTCGGAGTCGTTGGACTCGTGCTCGACCGGCACGAAGGTGACGTACGGGCTCGACAGCTTGGCGTCGACGAACGAGAAGGTCGAGATGGCCGGGGGGGTGTCCCACGGGGACGAGGTCGTCTCGTTGAGCCCGGTCCAGGTGCCGAAGCGACTGAAGGCGTTGACCATGGCCCAGCGCTCGGCCGCGCAGTAGGGGCAGAACTCGGCCCCGATGAAGAGCACCTCGGGGTGACCCCCCGACGTCAGGGCGGGCTGGCCCGGCACGACGGTGGGCGGGTTGACCCCGCTGCCGGTGCCCACGGCGTTCACCACCGACGACGGCACCCCGGTGACCTCGCTCACCAGGGAGGCCGGGGCGGGGGTGAGGACGGGGGCGGCGGAGTTGGGGGCGCTCTTGGAGTTCCCCCCGGCGATCTTCACCACCACGAAGACCAGGACGATCACCACCACGAGGCCCACCGCCACGAAGGCCATGGTGGAGGGGGAGAAGCGCTGCGGGGGACGGGAGGCGACCGTCCGGTTGGGCCGGGCGACCCCCTTGCCCGCCGGTCCCTTGCCCGCCGGGCCCCTGGCCGGGCCGGCCTTGCCCGGCGCACCCTTGGACGCCCCGGGCCGCCCGGCGCCGCCCTTGCCGGCGCCGCCCCCGGCAGGCGGGCGACCCTTGGCCGGGGGCCGGCTCCCCGACGGCTTGGCCGCCGGCGTGCGCGGCGGTGCGCCCTTGCGTGGCGGGGCACCGGGCCGTCGTTCGGATTCCCCCCCGCCTGGAGTGACTTGGCTCATCGACGCGCGTTCCCCTGGTTCGACCCCACCGGACCGGTCAATGCTGCCCTATGGCGGGGGTGTCGTGGGACGCGGCCGCGCCGGGACGGCGGTGACGGGGCACGGCGCCCCTCAGGCGTTCCCCCGGCCGGCCCGCCGGGCGGCGGCCCGGTGGCGTCCCCCGGCCGGGTACATGCGGGCCAGGTGGTTCCACGAGCACTGCGGGCACACCTCGACCACGTAGCAGACCACCTCGTTGGCCCGCCGGCACAGCCGGGCCAGCTCGGTGGCGCTGCCCGGGCACGTGCCCTGGGGGGGGAGCCGGGGGCCGAAGACATAGGTCACGTGGACCAGGGCCCCCTCGTCGCAGATGGGGCAGTCCTCGCCCAGCGGGGCGCCGACGTTGCGGGCCGCCCGGAGGAGCTCGGGATGGGCGTCGCACACGTCGAGGCGCGACAGGCGGCCCTTGCGGAACTCGCTCACCACGGCGTTGCGGGCCAGGCGGTACTCGACGCGACCGCCGGTCCCCGTCACGGGGAACCCTCGCAGGGCCGTCGGGCCGAAGCTCATCGCCACAAGGGTACCGTCGCCGACGGTCTCTCCACCGGGGTAGGACCGACGTCACGGCGGGTGCCGTGGCCACGGGGGGGCCGGGTCAGGCCCGGAGCCCCCCGGCGCCGGGTCCGGTGTGGTCGGTCGAGGGGTCGACCGCCCCGTCGCGGTGACAGGGACAGGCACAGCGGACCACGGGGTGACCCTGGCACGAGAGGTGGTCGTTGGTGAGACAGGCCACCGACACGTAGTTCTCGGGATCGGGGTAGTCGCCGCCGGGCATGGGGACGCACGGTATTGCGGGTTTTCCGTATGCCCAAGGGTCCGAGGGACCACCGGAAAGGGCCCAAGGACCCTGGCGCCGGCCCTGGCCCCGTCTCCCCGGAAGGACTACCAGGTGCGGGAGCCGGGTAGGTGGGACGAGGGGAGCGGCCCTGGGCAGGCAACACGGACTTTGCCTCCGCTTGGGGCCGCTTCCCCTCTTTTCTCCCTGGTCAGCCCGGCCCCGGGTGGCGCCCAGGGATCGCTGCTGCCGTCGCCGCTCCGGGGCCCGGCCCCGTCCCACGACGTGCCCGTGGCGGGCCTGCTTGCCCGAGGACGTACTCTGCTTGCAATTGCTTGCAGTCACGCCGATGTATCGGTAAGATATATCTGACGATGTATCGAACGCCTGAGTCCTCCTCCATCGCCGTCCCCCCCCGGCCCCCGGCCGGATGGTCGCCCTCGCTCCTGCGGGGGCGCTGATGCTCGAGCTCGCCATCCTGGGGCTCCTGGAGGACCGGGCCATGCACGGCTACGAGATCCGCAAGCGGCTGCGGGACGAGCTGGGCCAGCTCTCGAACGTCTCGTTCGGCTCGCTCTACCCGGCCCTGTCGCGTCTGGAGCGGTCGGGGGCGGTGGTGGCCACCGAGGACGGCGATGCCGGGGCCCTCCCCGTTCCCATGACCGGGTCCCTGAGCGGGGAGCGGGCCGCCCTGCGGGCCCGGCGGCCCGCCTCGGGACTGGGTCGCCGGAGCCGCAAGGTGTACCGCATCACCGACGAGGGCCGGCGCCAGTTCACCCAGCTGCTCGACGCCGAGGCCGGCGGGGGCAGCGACGACGCCCGCAGCTTCGGGCTGCGCCTGGCCTTCGCCCGGTACCTGCCCCCCCACGCCCGGCTCCGCCTGCTCGAGCGGCGCCGGGCCCAGCTCCTCCAGCGCCTGGGCGAGGCCCGGGCCGCCTACGCCGGCACGGGCAGCCGGCTCGACCCCTACGCCCGTTCGCTCGTCGAGCACACCACCGAAAGCACCGAACGTGACGTCGCCTGGCTCGACGGCCTCATCGAGGCCGAGCGGGCCGGGCACCTCACGGCGCCCCCGGCGGCGCCGGTGCTCGAGCCGGCGGCCGCCCCGGCCGGCGGCCGGGCCCCGTCCGGTGCCGCACGCCGGGGAACCAGCACCACCATCCGAGGAAAGGACACAGCGTCATGAGCACCGTACGGGTCGCCATCGCCGGAGTGGGGAACTGCGCCAGCTCCCTGGTCCAGGGGGTCGAGTACTACCGCAACGCCGATCCCGACGACGTCGTGCCCGGGCTCATGCACGTGACGCTGGCCGGCTACCACGTCGGGGACGTGGAGTTCGTGGCCGCCTTCGACGTCGACGCCGCCAAGGTCGGCATCGACCTGTCCAAGGCCATCGCCGCCGGCCACAACAACACGGTGCGCTTCGCCCAGGTCGGGCACCTCGACGTGACCGTCCAGCGGGGCCCCACCTTCGACGGCCTGGGCGAGTACTACCGGGCCACGGTGGAGGAGTCCCCCTTCGAGCCCGTCGACGTGGCCGAGGCCCTGCGGGCGGCCCGGGCCGACGTGCTCGTGAGCTACCTCCCGGTGGGCTCGGAGGAGGCCCAGCGCCACTACGCCCAGGCCTGCCTCGACGCCGGGGTGGCCTTCGTGAACGCCATCCCGGTGTTCATCGCCAGCGACCCCACCTGGGCCCGGAAGTTCCGCCAGGCCGGGATCCCCATCATCGGCGACGACATCAAGAGCCAGGTCGGGGCCACCATCGTCCACCGCGTCCTCACCCGCCTGTTCGAGGACCGGGGGCTGGCCCTCGACCACACCTACCAGCTCAACTTCGGCGGGAACATGGACTTCATGAACATGCTGGAGCGCCAGCGCCTGCAGTCCAAGAAGCTCTCCAAGACCCGGGCCGTGACCAGCCAGGTGGAGCGGACCGTCCTCGACCCCGAGGACGTCCACATCGGCCCCTCGGACCACGTGCCCTGGCTCAACGACCGCAAGTGGGCCTACATCCGCATGGAGGGCCGCAACTTCGGGGACGTGCCCCTCAACATCGAGCTCAAGCTCGAGGTGTGGGACTCCCCCAACTCGGCCGGGGTCATCATCGACGCCGTGCGGTGCGCCAAGGTGGCCCTCGACCGCCGCATCGGGGGACCGCTCCTCGGCCCCTGCGCCTACTTCATGAAGTCGCCACCGGTCCAGTACCACGACGACGAGGCCCTGCGCCTGGTGGAGGCCTTCGCCGCCGGGGAGGACGCCGGCGTCTGGCCCGCCGACTGATCGTGGCCGGGCCGGGGCTCAGGCCCCGGTGCCCTGGCGCGCCGCCCACCAGGCGTCCAGGCGGCGGCGCACCTCGTCCTCGCCCAGGAGGCCCTCGTCGAGGCGGAGGTCGGTGAGGTAGGCCACGGCCTCCCCCACCACCCGGCCCGGGGTGAGGCCCAGCTGCTCCATGATCTGGTTGCCGTCGAGCTCGGGGCGCAGGTCGTCGAGCTCCTGCTGGACGCGCAGCTCCTCGATGCGCCGCTCGAGCTCGTCCATGCGCTGGCCCAGGGCCCGGGCCTTGGCGGCGTTGCGGGTGGTGCAGTCGCACCGGGTCAGCTCGTTCAGGCGCTCGAGGAGGGGACCGGCGTCGCGCACGTAGCGGCGCACGGCGCGGTCGGTCCATCCCAGGCGGTAGGTGTGGAAGCGCAGGTGCAGCTCCACCAGGGTGGTCACGACGTCCACCTCGTCGTGGGGGTAGCGCAGTGCGGTCATGCGGGCCCGGGTCATGCGGGCCCCCACCACCTCGTGGTGGCGGAAGGTCACCCCCTCGGGCCCGAACTGCCGGGTGCGGGGCTTGCCGATGTCGTGCAGGAGGGCGGCCAGCCGCAGCAGGCGGTCGGGGCGGGGGGCCTCGGCGCTGGTCTTGTCCACCACCGCCAGGGTGTGGGCCAGGACGTCCTTGTGGCGGTGGATGGGGTCCTGCTCCAGGGCCAGGGCGGGGAGCTCGGGCAGGAACTCACCGGCCAGGCCGGTGTCGACCAGGAACCACAGCCCCGGTGAGGGGCGCCGCACCACCAGCAGCTTGTCGAGCTCGTCGCGCAGGCGCTCGGCCGAGACGATGGCCAGGCGGTCGTGCATGGCCCGCACCGCCGCCACCAGCTCGGGGACGGGCTCGAGGTCGAGGCCGGCGATGAAGCGCGCCGCCCGCACCATGCGGAGGGGGTCGTCGGAGAACGAGACCTCGGCCGCCTGCGGGGTGCGCAGGCGGCGGGCGGCCAGGTCCCCCAGCCCCCCGTAGGGGTCGATGAGCTCCAGGTCGGGGTGGGCGCCGCCGGGGAGGCGCAGGGCCAGGGCGTTGACGGTGAAGTCCCGCCGGGACAGGTCCTCCTCGATGGCATCGCCGAAGCGGACCTCGGGCTTGCGCGAATCGGGGTGGTAGGCGTCGGCCCGGTGGGTGGTGATCTCGTAGCGCAGCCCCCCGTGGGCCGCCCCCACCGTGCCGAAGCGCTTGCCCTGGAGCCACACGGCCTCGGCCCAGCCGTCCACGAGGCGCTGGATCTGGTCGGGGCGGGCGTCGGTGGTGAGGTCGATGTCGGGGGGCAGCTCGGGGGTGTCCTCCAGGAAGGCGTCGCGCACCGAGCCGCCCACCAGGTAGAGGCGGTGACCGGCGGCGGCGAAGCGGTCGGCCAGCTCGGCCGTGGCCTCGACGAGCGGCTTGAAGCGTCCCGGGATCACCCTGCGAGGGTAGTGCCGCCCCTCCCCGGCCCGGCACGGGCGTTGACCCGGCCGGGGGCGGGCCGTAGGGTGCCGCGCCGATGCCGACCACCTCCCCCTCGCGCGCCGAGCGGGCCGGGCTGTGCGACCTCCTTCTCGCCGTGGGCCCCGACGCCCCGACCCTGTGCGCCGGGTGGGTGACGGCCGACCTCGCCGCCCACCTCCTCGTGCGCGAGCGCCGGCCCCTGGCCGGCCCCGGGCTGGTGCTGGGGGGAGCGGCGGCGGCCCTCACGGCCCGCATCACGGCCCGGGCCAAGGCCGCCCACACCTACGAGGACCTCGTGGCCCGGGTGCGCCGGGGGCCCCCACCGTGGACCGCGCCCTTCGACGCCGTGATCAACACGGTGGAGTACTTCGTCCACCACGAGGACGTGCGCCGGGGCGGTGGCGACCACCGGGCCCGGCCCGAGTCGGCCCAGGGGGAGCTGGCCGACGCCCTGTGGGAGGCCCTGCGGCGCGGGGCCAAGCTCATGACCCGGCCGCTGGGGTCGGCCGGGCTCGACCTGGTCCGGCCCGAGGGCGGCGTCCTCCACGCCCGGGCCGGCACGCCCCTCGTCACCCTGCGGGGGTCGCCGGGCGAGCTGGCCCTGGTGCTGACCGGGCGGGGGGCGGCGGCCTCGGTCGAGCCCGAGGGTTCCCCCGAGGCCCTGGCCGCCCTGGCGTCGGCGCGCTTCGGGCTGTAGCCGGGGCCCACGGGCCGCGGAGCGGCGGGCGCGGGCCGGTAGGCTGCCACGCCGAGGTGGACCCGACCGAGGCGAGCATCGCTCCCGCACGCGGCGGTGACCGCACCCGCCGTTCCCCCCTCCCCACGACCCGGAGAACCCCGCCGTCGCCGCGCCCGCGCCCGGTCCGTCGGGCCGTGGCCGTGGCCGGGATGGGGGTGGCCGGGATGGGGGTGGTGGTGGTGATCCTGGGCGGTCTGGCCGGGGCGGCGTGGGCCGACCCGGGGGCGCCGGCCGGCCCGGCGCCTGCGTCCTCGGCCGCCACCCTGGGCCTGTCCCTGGTGCGCCAGACGCCCTGGGTGGGACCGGGGCCGGGCCACCAGGAGCTGAGCCTGGGCCTGCGGGTCACCGGCACGGCCCCCCGGGCCCCCCTGGCCGTCACCCTCACCGTGTACGACGCCCTCTCCACCCGGTCCGGCTTCGCCGAGACCCTGGGAGGGCGGGACCTGGGCGGCGTCCTCACCCGGTCCCCCGCCCTGCCCCTGAGCTCGCTCGCCACCGACGCCCAGGGGGTCACCACCCTGACCGTCCCCGTGGTGGGTGACGCCGCCCCCCCGGGGGCGGGCACCTGGACGGCCGACCTGCGGTGCCCGGCCGGAGGCTGCGCCGGGGTCTACCCCGTCGAGGTGGCGGTGGGGGGCGCCACCCCGGGTTCGGGCGCCCCGTCGGCCCAGCTCGTCACCTACCTCGTCTACGACGACCCCTCGTCGCAGGCCCAGCCCCTGCGCTTCGCCCTGGTGGTCCCCCTGGGGTCCACCTCGCCCGCGGCCGGGGCCGACGGCCGCAGCGCCGGGGTGGGGGCGGCTGAGCTGTCCCGGTTCGACGGCGTGGTCGGTGCCCTCGCCACCGCCCCCACCGTCCCCGTCACCCTGGAACCCGATCCCGCCATGCTGCAGGCGCTGGCCGCCTCGGGGCACGGGCGGTCGGTGGCGGCCCTGGCCGCCCTGGCGGCGGGGGGCGGGCACCAGACCCTGTCGCAGTCCTACGTCCCCGTCGATCCCACCGCCCTGGTGGACGCCGGGCTGGGGGACGAGGTGAGCACCCAGGTGCGGCGGGCCGCCCAGGTCCTGGCCTCGCCGGCCGTGGGGGTGCGGGCCACCACCGGGACCTGGGTGGCGACAGCCGGCCTGGACCAGGCCACCATCGACCTCCTGGCCCCGCAGTTCCCCCACGTCGTGGTGCCGGCGTCGTCGGTGACCGGCCCCACCGGCCCCCTCACGGCCACGCAGCCCTTCACCCTCACCACGGGGCGGGGGGCGAGCGTGAGCGCCGTGGTGAGCGATGCCGGCCTGGGCGCCCACCTGGTGGCGGCGGAGGGTTCCGACCCGGCTCTGGCGGCCGAGCAGCTCGTGGCCGACCTCTCCCTCGTCTTCGACGAGGCCCCCAACCTCCTCGGCCCGGGCGGGACCCCGGCCACCCGGGGTGTGGTGGCGGTGGCGCCCCTGGGATGGGCGCCGGGCGCCTCCTTCGTGACCGACGCCCTGGCCGGCCTGCGCGACAACCCCGTCATCGACCCCGTGACGCT
>DATJOV010000257.1:0-7000 GCA_035506735.1 Acidimicrobiales bacterium
CTGGGGGACCCGGGCCCGCCCGTCCACGAGACGCAGCGGGCGCCAGGCCAGCGCCACCAGGACCACGGCCAGGGCGGCCGGCACCACCAGGGCGCAGCGGTAGCCACCCACCGCCACGGCCACCTGGACCACCACGATGCCGATGCCCAGGCCCACGTCCATGAGCGACTCGCGCAGGGCGAACACCCCGGCCAGGGCGTCGGCGGGGGCGGCCCGCTGGAGCAGGGTGCGCCCGGCCACCTCGAACACCCCGGTCCCCACCCCCACCACCGCCATGAGGGCGAAGGCGGCGGCGGTGCGGGGCACGGCGGCCAGCACGGCCAGGGCGGCGGTGGCTCCGGCGATGCCCAGGACGAGGGAGGCGGTCAGGCGGGGGCGGCCCACCATGCGGGCGGTGAGGACGCCGGAGGCGAGCCCGCCGGCGGCCACGGCGGCGGTGAGGTAGCCGGGGCCGCCGTGGCCGAGCCCGAGCACGCCCACGCCCAGCACCACGGCCACCAGGTCGAGCATGCCCGCGAACGACTGGTAGAAGAGATCGACCCCCAGCACGACCCGGGTGGAGGGGTCGCGCCACGCCGTGGCCAGGTTGGTCCGGGCCGTGGCGCCGAGGTCGAGCGGGCCGGCCTCGGCCGCCACGCCGGGGACGGCCCACACCGCCGCACCGGCGGCGGCGGCCAGCGCTGCCGCCACGGCCACGGCCAGGGCGGGACCGCTCGTGGCCAGCAGCACACCGGTGAGGGCGGGGACGGCCAGCTTGCCGGCCTGCTCCACCCACGAGGTGAGGACGTTCGACGCCGTCAGCTCGTTGGCGCTGCGCACCACCGACGGCAGGAGCGCCGCCTGGGCCGGGCGCGTCATGGACACGCCCACGCACGTGGCCGGGGCGAGGGCGAAGGCCACGGCGGTCGGCGCCCCCAGGGCCATGGCCGTGGCCACGGCGGCCATGGAGGCGGCCTGGACGGCGGCGCCGAGCACGAGCACCCGGCCGGGGCGGCGGTGGTCGGCCAGCGCCCCGAGCACCGGGCCCAGCAGGGCGCTCGGCACCAGCTGCACCAGGGCCATGAGGGCCGAGGCCGAGGTGCCACCGTGCTCGTAGGCGAAGACCAGCAGGGCCAGCCACACCGCCCACTCGGCGCCGATGAAGCACCCGTAGCTGACGGCGATGCGGCGCAGGGCGCCGTTGGTGAAGGCGGAGGAGAAGACGGCGCGCCGGGCGCTGGTGCGCTCTCGCACTCCCGTCTCCTACACCGTGGTCCCGGGGGGGTCAACCACCGCTCGACCACGGGCCGGAGCGGGGCGGCCGGGACGAGGCTGGTGGCGGGGCGGGGTGCCGGGTACCGTCCTGGGCGCGCCCGGCCACCGGGTGCGACCCACCACGAGCAGGGAGGGACCCATGACCGAGGCGCTCGACGTCGTGACCGGATTCTGCGCGGCGTGGTCGAAGCTCGACATCGACCGGATCATGTCCAGCTTCACCCCCGACGCCGTCTACCACAACATCCCCATCGACGCCCTGGAGGGGACCGACGCCATCCGCGCCATGATCGAGAGCTTCACCGCCGGCTGGGACCGCGTCGACTTCGAGATCCGCACCATCGTGGCGCAGGGCTCGGTGGTCATGACCGAGCGGGTGGACCACTTCGTCTCGGCCGAGCGCACCATCAGCCTCCCCGTCATGGGCGTCTTCGAGCTCGAGGGGGACCGCATCAGGGCCTGGCGCGACTACTTCGACCTCAACCAGTTCATGAACCAGATGGCGGGCTGAGGACTGCGGCGACGGGGACGAGGGGCCTCAGGGGGGCTCGCCCACCTCGTCCAGCAGCCGGCGCAGCCCGACCCGCACCGTCTGCAGGCGCTCCTCGAGGGCGCCCAGCTCGCCCAGCAGGCGCATGGCCTGCTCCCGGTCCAGGGCCGCCGCCCCCGGCAGGAGCATGGCGATGGAGCGCCGCAGGTTCTCGAGCTCGTAGCCGCGGTCCACCCTGGGGAACATACGTTCGATCAGCCCCCGTCCGCAAGGGGCAGGCGGTAGGTGCGGCGGGCCAGGTGCACGGCCAGGTCGGCGGCCACGGCGTGGGCGTCGTCGAGGTCGAGGCGGTGGGTGGTCACGAGCTCGGCCAGATAGGCGCAGTCGACGCGCCGGGCCATGTCGTGGCGGGCCGGGATGGAGAGCAGGGCGCGCGTGTCGTCGGTGAACCCCGCCGTGTTGGCGAATCCCGCCGTCTCGGTCACCGACCGCCGATAGCGCAGCATGGCCTCGTAGCTGTCGAGGAACCACCACGGCGACCCCAGGACGAGGGAGGGGTAGTGCCCGGCCAGGGGGGCCAGCTCCCGGCTGAAGGTCGACTCGTCCAGGGTGAAGAGGACGAGGCGCAGGCCCCGGTCGTTGCCCACGGCGTCGAGCAGGGGCTTGAGGGCGTCGGTGTACTGCACCGGCCCGGGGATGTCGGCGCCCCGGTCCGGACCGAAGCGGTCGAAGAGGGCGGTGTTGTGGTTGCGCCGGGACCCCGGGTGCAGCTGCATCACCAGCCCGTCGTCGATGCTCATGCGGGCCATCTCCAGGAGGAGCTGGCCCCGGAACAGCTCGCCCTCGACGGCGTCGAGCGTCCCGGCCCGGGCCCGGTCCAGGAGGCGCTGGCACCGGGCGGGGGAGAGGTCGGCCGTGCCGGCGCTGGGGTGCCCGTGGTCGGTGGCCACCGCCCCGTGGTCCCGGAAGTGCAGCCGTCGCCGGCGCAGGGCCTCGAGGTAGCCGTCCCACGAGGCGGTGTCGCCCCCGGTGAGCTCGCCCAGGCGCTCCAGGCGACGGCCGAAGCCGGCCCGGTCCGGGTCGACCACGTCGTCGGGACGGAACGTCGTCACGACGCGGCCCCCGTACCCCTCGGCGGCGAGGCGGGCATGGGCGCCGAGGTCGTCCAGGGCGCCCTCGGTGGTGGCCAGGAACTCGACCCCGAAGCGCTCCAGCAGGGCACGGGGTCGCAGGGCGGGGGTGGTCAGCCCCTCGGCGACGCGGTCGTAGATCTCGTCGGCGGTCGCGGCCTCCAGGCGGGTCTCGACGTCGAACACGGTGGCCAGCACGGTGTCGAGCCACAGCCCCGAGGGCGTGGCCCGGAACAGGTGGTAGTGGGAGGCGAAGGTCCGCCACGCCTCACGGGGACGGGCCGCCGGGCCCCCGTCACCCGGGGCGATGCCCAGCGCCTCCAGGGGGACGCCCTGGCTGTAGAGCATGCGGGTGAGGTAGTGGTCCGGCGTCACGAGGAGGGTGAGGGGATCGCTGAAGGCGGTGTCGTCGGCGAACCAGCGGGCCTCGGTGTGGCCGTGGGGGCTCACGATGGGGAGGGCCCGCACGCCCTCGTACAGCTCGACGGCCACGGCCCGGGCCGAGGGCTCGGCCGGGAAGAGCCGGTGCGGGTGAAGCACGAGCGGCCGCCGCCCCCTCACGGCGCTCCCGCCGGGGGCGAGGCGAAGACGAGCTCGTCCAGCACGGTCCCGTCGGGGAGGCGCACCGCCACCGTCCCCAGCTCGATCCACCGACACGACCGGTAGAGGGTCACGGCGCCGCCGAAGCGGGCCGCCACGTCGAGCACGGCGCGCCGTGTGAAGCGGGTCGCGGCCGAGGCCGCCGTCTCCAGCAGGGCCCGCCCGATCCCGCCCCGCCGCCACGGCGGCGCCACCACCAGGCGGGCCACCACGGCCAGGTCGCCGGGGACGAGACCGAGGGCCCCGGCGGCCCGGGCCATGACCTCCGGGGAGCTCTCCCGGTGGAGCGCCACGTGGCCCACCACGGCGCCGTCGAGCTCGGCCACCCAGGCCCCGAGGGCCCCGGGCACCTCCAGGAGGGCCTGGACGTCCCCCCCGGGCAGGTAGGGGGGATAGCCGTCGCGGTGGCGCACCGCCCGGACCAGCGCCCCGCACGGCGCCAGGTCCTCGGGGAGACGGGGACGAACGCGGACGGCCCCGGCGTGCCGCCCCACCGACGCGATGGGCTCCGCCATCCCCTCAGGGTCCCATTCGGGGCCGGCCCTGTCACACGCAACCCCGGCCCCGAAGCCCGGCGCCGCCCGGGAAAGCGGCGCGGGCGCCCCGAGAACGGCGGGGGCGGATGCCACAATGGCTCGATGCCCGTTTCTCGCCCCTCTGTCCTCGCGGTCGTGGTGGCCCTCGCCCTCGGCACCGCCGCCGCCGCCTGCGGGACGGCGTCGCCGAGGGCGACCCCGCCCACCTCGACGACGTCGCCCACCTCGACGACGTCGACCTCCCCCGCCGCCACGTCCACCTCCAGCGCCCCCACCACGACCTTCCCGCCGCTCACCACGACCACGGCACCGCCCGTCCCCGTGGCTCCGCAGCCGAGCGCCTCGGACGCGGCGGCGGCGCTCGTGAACGCCTGGGCGTCGCGCAACCAGGCGCGGGCCCTGTCGGTGGCCACGGCCCAGTCGGTGGCCACCCTCTTCGCCAAGACCTACCCGGGCGGGCTGGCCATCTCGCGGGGGTGCTCGACCTCGTTCCCCCCGCTCACGTGCACGTACGGGCCCCCGGGGGGCGGCCCCACCAACGCCCCCATCTACCAGATCCAGGTCTCACAGGCCCCGAGCGGCGGGTGGTACGTCAGCAACGTGAACATCGAGAGCTGAGCTCGGCCGGGGGAGCGTCCCGTCCACGCTGTCGGTGTGCACGGGGGCGGGCGTGGCCGGCGGACCCTGCCCGGCCAGACCGGCCACCCACCCGCCCAGGAGGCCCAACGCCGCCAGGTGCCAGTCGAAGTCGAGCGTGGCGGCCACGGCGAAGCTCACCAGGGCGGCGGTGGCGCACGACGATGCCACGTCCCGACGGCGCACGGCGCGCACGACACACACCACGGCCAGACCGAGGAGGAGCTCGCCCACCACGCCGCTGTCCGCCAGGATCTGCAGGTACTCGTTGTGGGAGAAGTGGGCGACGTCACCGTCGGGCGCCCGGAACTGGAGCAGCTGGTCGGGTCCCACCCCGACCAGGGGCGAGGAGCGGAACTGGTCGAAGGCCGAGCGCCACTCGTAGCTGCGGTCCTCGCTGCTGGCCAGGGCCACCCGGCGCTCGATGGGGGTCTTGAGCGCCACCCCGGCGCCGACCAGCACCGCCACCGCCACGACCCCGATCCCGGCCACCAGGAGCACGCGCCGGCGCACCGACCACGGCCCGCCCCCTCCCCGGGCCCCCGCCCCGGTGGGCGCGTCGGCGCCGGACCCGACCCAGGTGGAGGCGTCGGCCCCCTGGCCCGACGACGCCCAGGTGGGGTCGGAAGAGGGGAGTGCGAGGTGCGGCTGTCGCCGGTGCCAGGGGGGCACGACGGCGGCCAGCGCGCTGACCACGACCACGGCCGCGAGGGCGAGCGGCTGCCCGTGGCCCCCGTTGGACGTTCCCACCACGGCCAGCCCGCCCACGACCCCGAGGGCCACCGTCACCGCCGTGCGCCGCAGCTGGGCCAGCGGGACGAGCACGAGACCCACCACGGCCGCCAGCACCGCGCCGCGGCTCTGGGTCGCCACCAGGCCGGCGCTGCACAGGCACACCATGACCCGGGCGCTGCGAGCCCCGGGATCGAGCCCCAAGCCCACCAGCAGCGTCATGGCCAGCAGCGCACCGGCGGCGTTCGAGTAGGTGAGGGTGGTGGAGAGCCGCCACAGGTTCTGGGCCGGCATGGCCAGCGGGTACCACCGCACCGCCGTGGCCACCAGGCCCACGCCCGCCGACACCGCCCCCACGGCCACGACGAAGGTGGCGGCGAGCCGGCGGTGGGGCTCCTGGAGCCGGCGGGTGGCCAGGAAGGCACAGCCGAACCCGAGGGCGCTGGCGCCGAGCGGCAGGAAGGCCGACGCCCGGCCCTGGGCCGCGGCCCGCACGCACCACCACGCCGCGAAGGCCGCCACCGCCGCCACCACGGCGGCGCTCCGGCGATCGGGGGCCCGGGCCAGGAGGGCCACGGTGACGACCACCGACACCACGGCCACCAACCCGGCGTCGCCGGCGTAGAAGGCGCCCTGGCGGAACACGGCGGCGACGAGCAGACCCCCCACCACGCCGGTGAGGACGGGGGACGTCGCCGATGTGACGGGCGCGTCGGGCGCGTCGGGACCGGTACGTGCGGGGTCCAAGCCATCAATCATGACACCGGCCCCACCCTTGTCCCGGAATCGGAGGGACAATCGTGCGGCCCCGATCGACTGGGACCGGGGAACGGCCCTGCCGGCGTGCCGGCATCCGACCACCTGCGGGGTTCCCCGGCTACCGTCGTCAAAGATGACGAGGGCAGGCGGCCCGGCCCAGTTCATCAATCGTGACGATGCCAATCGCTCTGACCTGCTCGTACGCTCGGATCGGAGGCGGGAGCTATGACACGCATGCGTTTTCTTCTGATCGTGGGTGGCAGCGCGCTGCTGTTCGCCGTGGTCGGGCCGTTCCTCTACTCGGCTGCCTCGGGCCTCGGCAACCCCGTGGGCGACTGCAGCCCGGTGGGTTCCCAGAGCCCGGTGGGTTCCGAGAGCCCGGTCTTCCACCGCCACGGTCACCACGGCGCCGTGGGCGGCTTCAGCCCGGTGGGCTCGAACAGCCCGGTGGGGAGCTGCAGCCCGCTCGGCAACCTGGCGCCCACCAAGGTCAGCATCGACGTCTCGGGCGGCGGCCAGTACGGGCGCTTCGTGAACGTCGACCCCGACGACCTCGTCAACGCCCAGGCCACCCTGTCGGGCCCTGATGCCGCCACGGCGAGCGGTACCGTCACCTACGAGGTCTTCTCGCTCACGGCCCACCACTGGGACTGGAACCAGGTGGCTCCGAGCGACACCGTCACCGTGACCGACGGCGTGGTCCCGGGTTCGGCCCAGATCACCCTCGGCCCCGGCGTCTACACGTGGATCGCTTCCTACTCCGGTGATTCGGTCAACGCCGCCTCCCGGAGTGCCGCCCACGCCGACATCGAGTTCGTGCTTCCCGCCGACTGCCAGGCAGGCGTGGGTTGGCTCTCGATGCG
>DATJOV010000258.1:0-14360 GCA_035506735.1 Acidimicrobiales bacterium
CTCCCCCGCATGGGGGAGTGGAGCCCTGAGTGCCGCCGGGTGGAGTGGCTCGAGGGGTGGGCCGGACCGGTGGAGGGGGCCCGCTTCGTGGGCCACAACCGGGGCGGCCCGGGGGGCCTCATGCGCTGGTCGCGCCAGGGACGGGTCCTAGCGGCCGAGCCGGGGAGGGAGTTCGCCTTCGTGACCGAGGAGGGCGGGCGGGAGTCGACCGAGTGGCGCTACCGCCTCGACGCCGTGGAGGGGGGCACCCGGGTGACCGAGTCCTACACGGTGCACTGGATCCCGGCCTGGGCCCGCATCGTCGACGTCCCCACCAACCGCGTCGCCGAGCTGCGGGCCGCCATGCGCCACACCCTGGAGCGGCTCCGCCACGCGGCCGAGGGGACCGGGACCGAGAGCGCCTGAGTCCCGACGGCACGAGACCGGAGGAGCCCACCATGCTGCGAAGCTTCCGCCCCACCCCCGATGTCGACGTCGTGACCACGACGGCCACCGTCCCCGGCCTGGGCAACCTCGCCCTCAACGCCTTCGTGCTGCACGCGGCCGAGCCGGTCCTGGTCGACGCGGGCGCCGTGCGCGACGCCGAGGCCTTCATGGACGCCCTGGAGGCCGTCATCGACCCGGCCGACCTGCGCTGGCTGTGGCTGACCCACACCGACTTCGACCACATCGGCGCCGTGGCCCACCTGCTCGAGCGCAACGCCCGCCTGCGCGTCGTCACCACCTTCCTGGGCGTGGGGATCATGAGCCTGGCCGCCCCCCTGCCCCCCGACCGCGTCCACCTCGTCAACCCGGGCCAGCACCTCGACGTGGGCGACCGGCGCCTCCGGGCGCTGCGGCCGCCGGCCTTCGACAACCCCGTCACCACCGGCCTCCTCGACGAGCGGGCCGGCATCCTGTTCAGCTCCGACTGCTTCGGGGCGCTCCTCGAGGACATGCCGGGGTGGGCCGAGGACGTGCCCCCCGAGGACCTGCACCGGGGTCAGGTCCTGTGGGCCACGGCGGACTCCTCGTGGCTGCACGGCGTGGACCGGACCGCCTTCGCCCGGGACCTCGAGCGCCTGCGCGCCCTCGAACCCTCCCTCGTGCTGAGCAGCCACCTCCCCCCCGCCCGGGGCTCCTCGCTCGACCGGCTGCTCGGCGCCCTCGCCGCCGTCCCCGACGCCCCCCGCTTCGTCGGGCCCGACCAGGCCGCCCTGGCGGCGCTGCTGTCGGGGGCCGCCCCCAGCGCTCCCGCCGGCTGAGGGGGCGGAGCGGCCCCGGCCGGTCCCCTCACGCCGCCTCGGTCGACGACGAGAGCTTGCTGTCGGCTTCGGCGTGGAAGGCGATCACGGCCACCACGCCGGTGACGGTGATGGCGATGTGGCGGTGTTGAGGAGGGCCCGGCGGGGGCGCCGGGCCATGACGCGCACCCCGAACAGCACCGGCACGGGCGGCCGGCCCGACAGGCGCACCAGATGCCCCGGCGCCGGGGCGCGGTGGCGGCCCCTACGCCGGGGCGCGGTGGCGGCCCCTACGCCGGGGCGCCGTGGGGGCACCACAGGTTGGTGGGCGCCCCCGAGCACGGGTTGGGCATGGTGGGCAGGTCGGTGGTGGCGGGGCTCTGGAGCCCCGACGCCCCCGGGAGCGGCTCCATCGTCAC
This sequence comes from Acidimicrobiales bacterium, assembly GCA_035506735.1. GTDB lineage: Bacteria > Actinomycetota > Acidimicrobiia > Acidimicrobiales > UBA8190 > DATJOV01. The sequence goes on from DATJOV010000258.1 coordinate 1,643, forward strand.
GGCCGTGGCCACGGGGTACTCGGCACCCGCGCACTGCGAGGTGGTCAGGACCCCGCTGGCGCACTCGGCCTGCTGCAGCAGGGTGTCGTCGGTGGCCGAGCCGAAGAAGGGCGTCGTCTTGGCCGTCTTGGTGCCGCACGTGGACGGAGTCTGGTCGGCGTAGCCGTCCTCCACGTTGGCATCGGTGGCCGGCCCCGTCTCGGTGGTGAAGGAGCTGTTCCACTCGGTGTTGCCGGCGAAGCAGTTGGTGAACTCGTGGCCGGCCGCCGTCAGGTTCCCGAAGTCGGCGTTGCTGGGGTTGCCGTAGCCGCCGTTGTCCGAGAACTTGTTGCCGAGGAGGGCGTCACCCTCGGGGTCGAACAGGCACGAGACGCCCCCGATGCCGAGCGAGGTGGCGTCGATCCCACCCGTGGACTTGCAGGTCTTGCCGTCCGAGGTCAGATAGGGGTCGGGGTAGGGGGCGAAGACGATGCCCCAGCCGTCGTTGCCGGAGAACTCGTTGTCGGTGACGGTGTCGTCGCGGCCCCCGGAGATGGTCATGCCACCCCCGGTGAGCCCCAGGCCGGCCGTGCCCTCGACGGGCACGTTGGGGTTGTTGTTGTCGAGGACCTGGTTCCTGGTGAAGACCCAGCACGAGTTGACGCTGCCCGGGATGTGGACGGACGCCGAGGTCGCCTTGTTCCCGGGGCACTCCCCGTCCTGGGGGGGCGGCGGGTCCCCGGTCAGGGCGGTGTTGGTGTCGAGGCCCTCCTTGTTGTCGTCGAACCGGGAGTTCTCGATGAGGACGGTCCCGCCCGAGTTGGTTCCCGAGTAGCCCAGGGCGTTGTCCTCGAACCAGGCGTTGTCGACGGTGGCATTGCACACCCGGTGGCAGGCGCCGATGTAGGCACCGGAGTCGGCGAAGTTGTTGGCGTAGAGCTGGTTCCACTGCCCGCCGTCGGAGTTGGAGGAGAAGATGCCGTACAGGGCGCACACGTCGCAGAAGCTCAGGTTGGTGGAGGGGTCGGTCTCGGTGAAGTAGGTGTTGGTGGCGGTGAGATAGCTCCCCTCGTAGCCCTTGAGCCCGACCTTCCCCGATCCGTCCCCGCCGTTCCACCAGATCTCGTTGCCGCCGTTGGTGTCGTTGGCGGTGCCGGCCTGGAAGTTGCAGACGGTGAGGTTGTCGATGCTGACGTCGTCGGCCTTCCACACCAGGATGCCGTTGCGGCCCAGCCCGTCCAGGAAGTTCTGGTCGTCGCCGTTGGAGCTGCACGGGACGCCCACGTTGTCGCCGTTGTCGAGGGTCCCGTCCACGATCACCGAGTTGCGGTTCATCCCCCGGAGGTGGATGTCCTTGGTGTCGATGACCACCCCCCCGTACCAGCCCTCCGCCGTGATGGCGTTCCCAGTGCTGATTCCCGAGTCGTCCGACTCGTGGTAGTCACCGGGAGCGATCAGGATCCAGTCCCCCGGCGTGGCGGCGTTGACGGCCCCCTGGATGGTGGAGAAGGTCTGCGACGCCGGCGTGGTGATCCCGTCGAAGGTGCCGACGTAGAGGACCTCTGGGGCCGCCCGGTGCGATTTGGCGGTGGCGGAGGGGGCGTCCATGGCCATGACGCCCATGCCCACCAGTGCCGTCACCATGCCCAGCGTTCCCCATCGTGACAACGTGCGAAGCATCCCCGACCCCCTCGCCCTCGGTGCCGCGTGAAACGGCGCACCGCCGGCCGCGACCGGGCCATGTTGCCGCGCCCTGGGGCCCGAATCATCCTCAAGATTGAGGAGCGGACGCGCCGTCGGGTCTCGTTGACCGCCCGGGGTGACGGAGGCGTTACTCGGTGCCGTCCCGTGGCACTGCGGGAGACGACGGTCCGCCCCCGGGCCAGATGGCGGCGCACGCCTCGCACACGCCGGCCAGGGCCCGGATCGCCCCGGCCCCGGTCGCCCCGACGTCCGCCCTGCCCACCCCTCGGACCGCCTGTCGGCTCAGACCGCGAGCCGGGGTGCGCTCAGCCGCCGGCGGGTCGGCACCGCCGGCGACCGCCGTGCACGCCCGCCGCCGCAGCTGCCCGCCGCCGGCGGGGCGGGCCGGCGCCGATCAGGAACGACCGCTCTTCGCCCCGCTCCCACCCGAGCTGCCGTCCCACCCGCCGCCGCCGGAACCGTTGCCGGAACCCGAGCCGTAGCCACTCCCGGAGCCGCCCCGGAAGCCGGCTCCAGGTCCGGACCCGTTTCCGTTCCCGGCGCCGTTCCCGTACCCACCTCCGGACCCGCTCCCGTTGCCGGGGCTGGAGCCGTCGCGTCCGGACCCGCCGTTCCCCGGTCCGTTCCCGCTCCCGTATCCGCTCCCGGTCCCGGCCCCGGGCGGCTGCGAGCGGCACCCACCGTTCCATCCCGAGTTCCACCCGTAGGTGCAGCTCGAGACCGGGCTCACGACCTCGATCTCGGAGTTCCACGACGCCGACGGGGCGTTGAGCCCGTCGCCGGTGTACACGGCCTGCCAGTAGTAGGTCCCGGGCACCGTCAGCGTGACGGGCGTCGAATCGGGGACCGCACCGGCGGTCACCGCCACGGTGCCGCCGCTGGCCACCACTCTGCGGTGCCACGGGTCGCCGTAGACGACGTAGGTCACGGTGCCGGTGGCGCTCGACGCCTCAGGCCCGCTCAGGGTGGCCGAGTCCGTCACCGCTGCACCGGAGAAGACGTCGATGCGGTCGCCGAGCCAGAAGGACTTCCCGCCGCCGGCATTCCCGCTCCCGACGAGATCGGTGGTGAGCCGGGTCGGCGCCAGGGTGACGATCTCGATCTCGGAGCCGCACTTGCTCATGGACGGGCCGTTCTTGGCATCCCCGGAGTACGCGGCCTGCCAGTAGTACGTCCCCGGTACGCCGATGGTCAGGGGGCTCGAGGCCGGGAGCACACCCGGGGTGGTGATGGTCTCCGGCGTCCCCGTGGCCAGGGGCGCCGTGCACGCCGGATCCGAGTAGACGGCGTAGGTCACGGTCCCGGTGGCCGCGGTGGCGTTGGAGCCGAACAGCGTGGCCGAGTCGGTGACGGTCGTCTCGACGTCGACGGTGAGGATGGAGTCGCCGTAGTGGCCCCACCCTTCGCCGTATCCCCACCCACGGCCGTGGTCGCCCCAGCACCGGGACCCGCACGGCGTGCCGTCCGAGAGCGAGGTACGGAGCTTCGTCATGGCGGCGGGGGTGGGACTCATGACCGTCTCCACCTCGTCGGCGCCGGGACGGGCCGTGCACGGGCTCAGAGAGGCTGCGTTGTCGGTGTCCCCCGAGTACGACGCCTGCCAGTAGTACGTCCCCGCCGCGCTGAGCGAGACGGGAGCCGAGGTGGGCAGGGCGCCGGGGGTGGTGATCGTCTGCGGGCTGCCGGCGTCGACGACCATGGTGCAGGCCGAGTCGGAGTAGACGCTGTAGGTGACCGTCCCGGTGGCGGTGGCGACGTCGGGTCCCGAGAGGGTCGCGGCGTCGGTGACGGCGGTACCGGCCGGAACGGTGATGGCGGTTCCCGACTTCCCCCCGCCCGAGAGGCTCGTGGTCAACGTCGTGGCTCCGCCGGAGACCTTCTCGATCTCGGACCCGCACGCACTGGTGGAGGCCCCGTTGGCGGCGTCACCGGAGTACGACACCTGCCAGTAGTAGGTGCCGGCGCCGGGGAGCGAGACCGGGCTCGAGGCCGGCGGGGTGCCCGGGGTGGTGATCGTCTCGGCCGTGCCGGTACGCACCGCCACGCTGCAGGCCGCGTCGGAGTACACGTCGTAGGTGACCGTCCCCGTCGCCGTCCCGGCGTTCGTCCCCGACAGGGTCGCAGCGTCGGTGACGGCCGTGTCGGCGGGCACGGAGACGGTCGTACCGGCCTTGCCGCCGCCGGACAGGCTCGTGGCGATACTGGTCGGGGGCAGGATGCTCGAGGTCGTCAGCGCCTCCTCGAGCGAGAAGTACGTCGACTGACCCGCCCCCAGGGGCGTCGGGAAGTTGACGGTCCCGCTGGTGGCGGTGGCGCCGTCCGAGGAATAGTCGGAGAAGCTGGTGTCCGGTCCGGCGTAGGTCGTCATGTCGCCGTCGTAGGCGCAACCCGCACTGCCGGTGTCGCTGCTCACCGTGGAGCTCGCCGGGGCCGGACCCCACGTCCCGTACCCACCGGAGCAGATGCCGTCCCCGTCGAAGCCGAAGATGTTCTCGGTGCTCGACGAGAGGGACAGGTCGCTCACCGGGGCCGTCGACTGGTTGAGGACCCCGACCAGGGTGTCGTCGGCGCCGTCGTAGGGGCCCTGTGTGGCGTCGCCCAGTACCTGGATGCCGCTGGGCGTGATGTCGACCAGCAGGCCACAACTCGTGTCGTCGCCGATCGCCGGGCACTCGTTGAACGGCGCCGTGGTCGTCGGTGACGTCGCCGCCGACGCCGCCGTCGTGAGCGCGATCGTCACCATTGCCGAAGCACCCAGTGAGATTGCGGCTGCGATGCAGAGCATCAGTCGCGCGTGTCGACCCGGCACGGCAGCTCCCCTTCCGTGACCCCCGCCTACGGGTGATCGCTGACGACCACCGCTCCCCCTCGGGACCGGGTATCCGCTGGTGCGGGCCCGGCCCCCTGCCGGGGCAACCCTAAGATGTGGACGTTGCCCACGTCAATCGTTTTTCGGCCACGGGCGAGTCCCCGGGCCGCTCCCCGACCAGGTGGCGTGGAGGGCGTCGCACACCGGGGCCAGGGCGGTGATCTGGTCCCGGATCATCCGGGGCCCGAGCCCGGGGGCGTGCACCCGCAGGTTGAGGCAGTCGGCCCCGACCGCCTCGGCCGCGTCGGCCAGGTGACGGGCCACGGTGCCGGGGTCGTCCCCGCCCGCCATCTCGCCGTCGCCCCAGTGGGCCGTGGCCCGGGGCGGGGCGTAGCCCCGGTACCGCTCGAGCTGGCGCTCCTCCAGGGCGGCGGGCGGGGTCCCCATCCAGACCCTGCGCACCAGCACCACCGGTCCCCGTCCCCCCGCCTCGACGTAGGCGTCGGTCAAGGCACGGCACCGCCCCGGCTCGGTGAGGGAGTCGAGGACCAGCCCCACCCCGGCGGCGGCCGCCCGCCGGACGGCGGCGGGGCTCATGGCCGCGCTGACGAGCGGGATGGGGGCCTCGGCGCACCGGGCCACGGCGGGGTCGCCGGCCAGGGCGCCGGGGCGGCCCCCGAGCAGCATGGCGCTCAGCTCGGCCAGTGCGGCGCCGAAGCGCTCGGGCAGGTGCTCGGCCGTGGTGCCCATGAGGGCGAACTCCTCCTCCCTGGACCCGGCCGCCACGCCGGCCGCCACCCGCCCCGGGAAGCGGGCCGCCATCCAGGCCAGCTCCTCGGCCACGAGGGCCGTGGGGCGCAGGGGGAGGAGGAGCGGGCACGGTGCCGCCCACCCGTCGGTGGTGGCCTCGAGCACCCAGCCCGCCGCCTGGACGGGGTTGGGGAGGTAGCCGGCGAAGCCGTTGTGGTGCTCGCTCACCATCGTGCCGGCGAAGCCCGAGGCCACGGCCAGGCGGGCCTGGGCGACGAACTCCTCGACCAGTGCGGGGGCGGGGAGCTCGGGGTGGGGGTAGAGCCGGAGCGACACGCTGCCGGGCGCCAGGGGGTCCGTCCGGCGGGCGGCGTGCACGCTGCACTCTCCACCGGTCCGGACGGCACTGTCGAATGGCCCCCCTATACCGGAACGCCGCTCCTGGTCCTCTCCGCCACCGCCGGCCGCTGGGGCCGCGCCCCCCGCGCCCGGCCCCAGCGGGTCGCCACGACCTCGGCCGCCACCACGACGTAGCACCCCAGGGCGACCAGGGTGGCCACGGCGTAGCCCCACTCGATGGCCACGAAGATCCCCGCCGCGGCGCCGAAGACCGAGGCGAAGCCGTTCACGCTCCAGGCCCAGGGCAGGGCCCCGTCGTAGTCGTCGGTCAGCCGGCGCAGGCCGATGGGCATGACCATGCCCATGCACACCCCGAAGGGGGCCAGCATGACGAGGGAGATCAGTACCCGGGCCACGAAGGGCAGGCCGATCCAGTCCCCCAGGAGGGGCTGGAGCAGGTAGGAGCTGACCCCCATCAGGGCGATGAGGACGCCGAGGTCGATGGCGAGGGCCCGGCCCGGGTCCCGCCACCGGCTCGACCACCACGCCCCGATGCCGGTGAAGACCAGCAACGAGCACAGGACGACGGTGAGGGCGTAGGTGGGGAATCCGAGGAACAGGACGAAGCGCTGGATGAGGGTCACCTCCAGCGTGAGGAACCCCACGCCGATGGCGGCGAAGTAGACGAGGCGGCGGGTGGGGGGCCGGCTGCGGGGATCCATCATGGCCAGGGGGACGGAGAAGCCGATGAGCGAGAGCACCAGGAGCACACCCACGGTGAACGTCAGGAGCGTGAAGGGCTGGATGGTGTAGAGGTAGCTCTTGGGCAGGGTCTGGAACACCCCGCTCAGCCGGGTCATGTTGAAGAAGAAGGGGTTGTCGTCGGTGGAGGGGCACACGTTGAACTTGTAGGTCGTGCAGAAGGCGCCCAGGTTCGTGGCCTTGTGGAGCTGGGCCCACTGCAGGCGGTAGGGGCCGCCCGGCATGGAGACCACGGAGGCCTTGCGCTGGGCGGCCAGGGTGCGGATCTCGCTCAGCTCGGCCGGGGTGAACGGCGTCAGCTGGGACAGCACCGTGCAGGCCACGGCCCCGAACTGGTCGTACCCGGTCAGGACCACCACGTTGCGGCCCGGGTCGCGTATGCCCCGGTCCTCGAGCGTCTGGAGGGTGAGCACCGTGGCCCGCAGGCCCTCGTCGCCCACCAGACGGTACTGGCGGGTGACGCTCAGGATGCCCCCCGGCTTCAGGTGGTCGTAGTACTCGTTGAAGGCCTGGACCGTGTAGAGGTTGTTCTCCGTCAGGGCGAAGGCGTCGGCCGAGCTCCCGCTCAAGGTGTCGGTGAACCCGATGTGGATCTCGTTGTAGCGGGTCGAGCGGGACGCCAGGATCGACCGGCCGTCACCCACCACGGTGTGGACGCCGGGGGCGGTGTAGGGGCTCCCCGAGAAGGAGCCGTCCGTGGTGTCGATCATGTCCACGATGGCCGTGTTGAGCTCGATGACGTCGACGTGGCGGAACCCCGAGGAGAGGGCGTCGTAGATGTCCCTCCCCCCGCCGCCCCCGATGACGAGGACGTTCCCGTGGTGGGCCACCGTCAGCCCGATGCTCTCCGGGACGGTCTGGAGGGCCTTCCAATTCGGGTACGGGGTCCCCCGGTGGTGGATGGGGATGGGGGCGTACACCCGGTCGTAGAAGAGGAAGCCGAAGGGGCTGCGCTTGGGGTGGGGCGGGGCGTAGCTGAGGACGCGGTCGAGCGGGGTCCACTGGTCCCCGAGCGGCTTGACCCCGACGAAGTAGGGCGAGGGAAGGTAGTTGAGCCCCGTCGACGTCGAGAGCACCGTCCCCACCACGCCGAGGACGACGACCCCGAGGGCGACGCGCCGGATGGGCACCGACGGCCAGGCGAACAACCCCGCCGCCACGCCCCCGGCCACGCCCAGGACGACCGTGCCCGTCGGGGCGCTCACGACCCACATGAGGGGCACGACGAGGGCGGCCCCGACACCGGCCCCGACGAGGTCGAAGGCGTACACCTTCCCGACCACCGGTGCGTAGCCCCGGATCACGAGGGCAATGGCGATGCCGGCGGCGGCGAAGGCCACGAGGCTGATCAGGCACGCCAGGATGAACCCCACGGCGAAGCCGGCCGTGATGGAGTTGTTGTAGGTGTAGTCCAGTCGGACCAGCACGGTGGGCGAGACGACGAGGACGATGCCGAAGGCCAGGCTCCACAGTCCGAGCGTCGACGTCAGGGGACGTCGGTCGAACCAGTGCGGGCGCACGAACACCAGCACCCCGCCCACGCCCGTCCCGAGCAGCGCCAGGGAGATGGCCAGAAAGGTGAAGTGGTAGAAGAGGACGGCGGACAGCATCCTCGTCAACAACACCTGTTGTGCCAGGACGGCGGCCGAGATCAGGCCGACGGCGACGGCGACCCGGAATGGGATGACCCGCACCGCCAAAGGTTAGCCAGCACAACTGGTTTCCCCAAGGGGCGCGGCGCGTGTCGCTCCTGTGTCGGGCCCACGTGCCGCCATGACAGGATTGCCTGCCACCACGGCAGGCGATCCGGCGCACGCGTCGTCAGGCCGGTGCGGGGACCACCCGGTTCTCCCGGGCCACGGCGGCGAACCACGCCGCGCTCGGTTTGGGGTGGCGGGCGAAAGTCTCGCTGTCGACGCTGTGCAGGCCGAAGCGGGGCCGATACCCGTGGCTCCACTCGAAATTGTCGAGGAGGCTCCACACGACGTAGCCCCGCACGTCCACGCCGTCGTCGACGCAGCGCCCCAGGCCGGCCAGGGCGTCGCTCAGGTAGCGGATGCGCTCGCGGTCGTCCTCGGTGGCGATGCCGTTCTCGGTGACGAGGACGGGGAGGCCGGTCGCCGCCGCCGCCCGCCGCACGCAGTGCTCGACGGTCTGGGGCCAGTACTCGTAGCCCATCTGGGTCCTGGGCACCCCGGGCCCGAGGGGGGCCTCCCCCTCGGGGCCGAAATGCACCCGCGAGTAGCACTGGACGCCGATGAAGTCGTCTCCTCCCGTGGCCCGCAGGAAGCGGTCCTCGAGGATCTCCCGGGCCGCCTCGAGCACCTCCTCCCCGCCCGGCTCGGCCACCATCTCGTCCATCGACAGGGTCAGGCCCACGGGGAAGGTGCCCGGCCCCGACCTCGCCGCCTCGACGGCGAGCCGGTGGGCCCGGACCACGGTGTCGTTCACGGCCAGGTGGCGACCGATGTCTCCCTCCACCCCCGGGGGGGAGGTCCCCATGGTGTAGCCGGCGGGGCCGATGGCGTTGAGCTCGTTGATGGTGCAGGCCCATCCGATCAGGTCGCCCAGGGCCCCCACGGCCCGTTCGACGAAGCGGGCGAAGGCCTCGGGGGCGTCGGCCGCCTCCCAGCCCCCGCGCCGGCTGAGCCACAGCGGGTTGGTGAAGTGGTGGAACGTCACCACCGGGACCATGTCCCGCTCGTGGCACGCCGCGCACATCCGTCGGTAGTGCTCCAACGCCGCGGCCGAGAACTCGCCCTCGGCCGGCTCGATCCGGCTCCACTCGAGGGAGAAGCGGTAGGCGCCGAGGCCCATGGCGGCGGCGAGGTCGATGTCCTGCGGCCAGCGATGGAAGGAGTCGCACGCGTCCCCGCTCGACTCGACGCACCGGGTGGCGGGATCGTGCTCCCAGGCCCACCAGTCGTTGTTGACGTTCCCGCCTTCGATCTGGTGGGCGGCGGTGGCCGCCCCCCACAGGAAGCCGGTGGGGAAGGTCGTGTCGGCGTCGTTCGGTCCCATCGCCCGCACCGTATCCCGCGCCCGGCGCACCCCCCGCCGGGCGAGGCGCCGGGGCGGCCGTGGGGCCCGGGTCGGGGCGGCGCCCCCCGGATGACGACGGGCTCAGGCGAGGGAGGCGAGGAAGGACGACACCGCATCCCAGCACGCGCCGGGGTTCTCGAACTGGGGGGTGTGGCCGGCGTCGGGGACCACGGCCAGGGTCGCCCGGGGGAGGGTCGCCGCCAAGCGCTCGGCCGGGCCCAGGAAGCGGGCGTCCTGCTCGCCCACGAGGACCAGGGTGGCCGGGCTCGGGTCCAGGGCGGCGAGCGAGGCCAGGATGTCGGGGCACGTCACGAGCTCGCGTCCGATGGCGGCGTAGAGGTAGGGCGAGGTGGTGCGGAGCTTGGCGTCCTCGAAGTCCCGGTAGCCCGGACGCTCGGCCACGAGGCGTCGGTGGGCCGGCGTCTCGAGGGGGGACTCCGCCTCGGCCACGAGGTCGGCCAGGGTGGCCATCCCGGCGTCGAGGGCGATCGCCGCCGCCGCCTCGACGTCCTCGGGGGGGATGCCCTCGACCGGTCCGTGGCTCGTATCCATGAGGACGAGCCCGCCCACCCGGTCGGGGGCGCCGAGGGCGATCCTCTGGGCCACGAAGCCTCCCATGGAGTGGCCCAGGAGAACGACGCTGCGCCATCCCAGGGCGTCGACCAGGGCCACGGCGTCGCGGGCCAGGAGTGAGAGCGAGTAGGACTCGGTGCCCGGGGGCTTGGAGCTCCGGCCGTGGCCGCGATGGTCCGGTGCCACGGCATGCCATCCGAGCGAGGCGAGGGGGTCCAGCCACTCGCCGAAGTCCTCCTTGGCGCCGGTGAAGCCGTGCAGCAGCAGCAGCGGCCTCCCGCCCGGGCCGGCCTCCGCCACGGCCAGCCGGACGTCCCCGAGGTCGACGGTGCGCGTCTGCATCGTGGTGACTCTGCCACGCCCTGGCCGCGGTGGCGCCGGGGTGGACGGGACCGTCATCGGGCCCGGGACCGGGTCCGCCCGCCTCCCTCGGGACGGTCGGGTGGGGGATCGCCTCCTGGGGCCGACCGGGCGGCATGGAGAGCGGGAACCCAGAGCCAGCGCTCGAGATAGCTCCGCAGCGCCGCTCCCGATCGGGCCGGGCCCGGGTCGAGGACGAGGGACTGGATGGTGCGCAGGACCTGCTCCAGGAACTCGTCGAACAGCCGGCCCGTGAGGCCGACGGCGGCCCAGTCGACGTCGACCCGCTCGAAGATGGCGCGGCCGAAGGCCATGGCCGTGGGCGAGGTGATCCCCCGGGCGAAGGTCCCGGCCCGATCGGCGGTGAGGAGCAACCCCATGTAGGGCTCGGTGGGGAGCTGCTCGAGTGCCGAGGCCACGAGCTCGACCACCACCGCTCCCGGGTCCCGTCCGGTGCCGACCCGGGAGGCCAGGCGGTCCATGAAGTCCCCCACCCCCCGGAGGGCCGTCGCCTGCAGCAGGGCCTCCGTGCCGGCGAAGTAGCGGTACACCGTCTGGCGGGTCACGCGCAGGGACTCGGCCACGTCGGTGATGCTGGTGGACGCCCCCTTGCGGTCGATGCAGTCCCTGGCGGCGGCCACGATGCGGTCGATGGCCTCGTCGTCGTCGGCCGGTGGACGGCCCCCCCAGCCGTGGGTGCGCACCCTCGTCCTCCTCCCGTCGGCCCGCATGGGGGCCGCCCCGTCGTCCCCCAGACCATACAACTCGTGATGGGTGTATTGTCGCCCCGGAGCGGGGCGGGCGAGGGGCGGCGCCGACCGGAGGGGAGGGTGGGCCATGGCACAGCGGGTGGACCCCGGGCCGGCGGAGGTGGATCTCACCGCCAGCGCCCTCTACGCCGACGGTTTTCCCCACGACGTCTTCACAGGCCTGCGCCGGGACGAACCCGTGCGTTGGCAACCCTTCCCCGAGGGATTCCCCGGGAGGCACGATCCGGGGTTCTGGGTGCTGTCGCGCCACGAGGACGTCCAGATGGTGAGCCGCAATCCCGAACTCTTCAGCGCCTTCGACGGTCCGCAGTTGAGCCATCAGCCGGAGATCGCCGGCACCATGCTGGTCAGCATGGACGGTGCCGACCACGTCCGCCAACGCCGGCTCGTCAGCGCGGGGTTCACGCCCCGGGTGGTCAGGCAACTCGACCACCGCATCCGTTCCTGGGCCGAATCGGTCGTCGACCGGGCCCTCGAGCAGGGGGAGTGCGACTTCGTCTCGGAGGTGGCCTACAAGCTGCCCATGCACGTCATCGCCGACATCGTGGGCATCCCCCTGGGCGACCGGGACTGGCTCTTCACCCTCACCAACGAGTTCCTCCAGAGCGGGTTGCCCGAGGACCCCATCCCGCCCGAGGAGTACCTCGGGACGCAGGTCGAGATGTTCGAGTACGCCCAGCGGCTGGGCCAGGACAAGCGTGCGAACCCCCAGGACGACGTGTGGACGCTCCTCTCCACCGTCGAGGTCGAGACCGAGGACGGCGGGCGCACGGCGCTGAGCCAGATCGAGCTCGACCTGTTCTTCATCCTGCTCACCGTGGCCGGGAGCGAGACCACCCGCAACGCCGTGTCCCAGGGCCTCGTCGCCCTGCTCGACCACCCCGGGGAGCTCGACGCCCTGCGCGCCGACCCCGGTGGCCTGGCCCCGGCCGTCGAGGAGATCCTGCGGTGGTCCTCGCCCGTGGCCTACTTCGCCCGGCGGGCCACCAGGGACACCGAGATCCGGGGCACGGCGGTGGCCGAGGGCGACCGGGTCACCATGTGGTTCCCGTCGGCCAACCGGGACGAGGACGTGTTCGAGGACCCGTTCCGGTTCGACACCACCCGCAGTCCCAATCCCCACCTCGCCTTCGGTGGCGGTGGGGTCCACTTCTGCCTCGGGGCCCACCTGGCCCGCCGTGAGCTGGCCACGCTCCTCCAGGTCCTCCTCGAGCGGGCCGGGCGCATCGAGTTGGCCGGTGAGCCCCGCTACGCCCCCCTCGGGATCTTCAACCCCATCCTCCTGTTCATGCAGGAGCTGCCCGTCCTGGTGCGGGCCTGACCCGGTCCACTGCCACATCCCTGCCACATCCACTGACAGATCCACTGACAGCGGGCGGGCCGTCCCCTCACGCCTCGAGGTAGCGCAGGACGGCCAGGACCCGGCGGTGGTCGGTGGAGGTCGAGGGGAGGTCCAACTTGGAGAAGATGTTGGCCACGTGTTTCTCCACCGCCCCCTCGGAGATCACCAGGCGTGCGGCGACGGCCGAGTTGGTCCGCCCCTCGGCCATGAGGGCCAGCACCTCCCGCTCCCGGTCGCTCAGGGCGGCGAGGGTGTCGGTGCGACGCGACGCCCCCATGAGCTGGGTCA
>DATJOV010000259.1:0-29179 GCA_035506735.1 Acidimicrobiales bacterium
CGCCGGCTACGGGCGCCTGCCCTCGCAGATGTCGCCCGACCTCGACGACCCCGACCTCACGGCCGAGATCGACGGGATCATGGACGCCGCCACCGTGGCCGCCCTCCCCACCCTGGATGCCGACGAGCTGCGGGCCCTCGGCGCCCGCCTCACCACCGTCGAGGCCCGCATCTCCGACGAGCGCCGGGCCCTGCACGAGCGCATCGACACCCTCCAGGCCGAGATCGTGGACCGCTACAAGACGGGCAAGGCCTCGGTCGAGGGCCTCCTGCCCTAGCGGAGGGACGCCGCCGTGCCCAAGCAGCTCCCCGACCGCTGGCACGAGCTGGGCGCCTTCATCCGCGAGCAGCGCTCGGGGGCGCGCCTGTCGCTGCGGCGCCTCTCGGAGCTGGCCGGGATCTCCAACCCGTACCTGAGCCAGATCGAACGGGGCCTGCGCCGGCCCTCGGCCGAGATCCTCCAGCAGATCGCCAAGGCCCTGCGCATCTCGGCCGAGACCCTCTACGTCCAGGCCGGGATCCTCGAGCCCGGGAGCGGGGAGACCGACCTGGCCCGCGACATCCTGGCCGACCCCGATCTCACCGAGGACCAGAAGCAGGCCCTCATCCGCATCTACCTGTCGTTCCGTCACGAGAACGAGGCCCGGGCCGACGACGCCGACGGGCCGGGCCGGGCGGGGGCCGGTTCGGACGGCCCCCCCGGCGACGACCCCGGCCTGCTGGGGGCGGGCTGGAGCAGCGGACGGGACCGGGCCACCCCACCCCCGGCGACGGTCGCCCCCGGCCGGCCCCGCTCCTCCCCGCCCGGCTGACCCGGTCCGGCCCCCGCCCCCGGCGCCGGGACGGCCGCCGGGGGCCGCCGGGTAGGCTCGGCGCCGGTGCGACGACTGGCGGTGCTCTCTCTCCACACGTCGCCCCTGGCCCAACCGGGGACGGGGGACGGCGGGGGGATGAACGTCTACGTGCGCCAGCTCTCCAGCGCCCTGGCCCGGGCCGGGGTGGAGTGCGACGTCTACACCCGGGCCTGGTCGCCGGAGCTGCCCGCCACCGTCTCGGTGGAACCGGGCCTGCGGGTCCACCACGTGCCGGCAGGGCCCCTCGGGCCCATGGCCAAGGAGGAGCTCCCCGCCATCGTCGAGGAGTTCGCCGACAACGTCCTGGGCCTCATGGTGTCGGGGGCCGGCGTGGACCCGGCCCTGCACGACGAGACCGGCTTCGACGCCGTGCACGCCAACTACTGGCTGTCGGGGATGGCCGGGCACCGCATCAAGCACGAGCTCGACCTCCCCCTGGTGTCGACCTTCCACACCTTGGCCCGGGTGAAGGCCGAGGCCAGCCCGGAGGAGGTGTGGAGCGACGAGCCCCACCGCCGGGCCGAGGCCGAGGCCACCGTGATGCGCTGCTCCGAGGTGGTCCTGGCGTCGTGCTCGGTGGAGGCCACACAGTTGGCCGAGCTCTACGACAGCGACCCGGCCCGCATCAGGGTGGTGGCGCCCGGCGTCGACCACGCCTTCTTCGGCCCCGGCCACCGGCCCCAGGCCCGGCGGGCCCTGGGCCTGCCCGCCGGGGTGCCGCTCCTGCTCTTCGTGGGCCGGATCCAGCCCCTGAAGGGGGCCGACGTGGCGGTGCGGGCCCTGGCCGAGCTGCACGAGCACCCCGACGCCCACCTCGTGGTCATCGGCGGCCCGAGCGGTCCCCGGGGCGAGGAGCACCTCCACGCCATCCACGGACTGGTGGAGGCGCTGGGGCTCGGGGACCGGGTGCGCTTCGAGCCGCCCCAGCCCCACGAGCTGCTGTCCACCTACTACCGGGCCGCCGACGTGTGCGTGGTCCCCAGCCGCTCGGAGTCCTTCGGCCTGGTGGCCCTGGAGGCGGCGGCGTGCGGCACCCCGGTGGTGGCCGCCGCCGTGGGCGGGCTCACCACCCTGGTCGACGACGGGCGCACCGGGTTCGTGGTGGAGCCCTCCACCCCCGAGGCCTTCGCCCGGGCCCTGGGCACCGTCCTGGGGGACCCGGCCCGGGCCGAGGAGCTGGCCACGGCGGCGGTGGTGCGGGCCCGGGGCTACACCTGGGCCCAGGCCGCCGTCCTGCTGCGTGCCACCTACGAGGAGCTCGCCGCCGAGCGCCTCGTCGGCTGCCGCTGACGCCTCCGGTACCGGGGTGCCCGCCGAGATCGCCACCCCGGCCGAGCGCGCCGCCTGCGACGACGTCATCGGGCGCTGGGCCGCGGCCCGCCTGGCCGAGGGGACGGTGGTGGTGGCGGTGGACCGCGACCCCGAGCGGGGACGGTGGTACCTGCGGCTACGGGGGGACGAGAAGGACGTCGTCACCGTGTGGCTCACCGTGCGCCAGCGCACGCTGCACCACGAGGCCCAGATGATGCCGGCGCCCGAGGTCAACGTGGAGGCCACCTACGAGTACCTGCTGCGCCGCAACGCCGAGCTGCACCGCATGCGCTTCGCCCTCGGAGCCGAGGACGCGGTGTACCTCGTGGGTGAGATCCCCGTCACCGACGTGACCGAGGAGGAGCTCGACCGCGTGCTGGGGTCGAGCCTGGCGTACGTCGACATGTGCTTCCCCACGGCCATGAGCATCGGGTTCGCCGGCACCTACCGCCGCCGGGCGCGCCGCGCCTGACGGCGCGCGCCGCGGCGCGCACGCCGGGGGTGGCGCGCCGCGTGTCACGGTCACGCGTCGGCATCGCACGTGCGGGGCACACCGGCTAGGGTGCCCCCGGCGCGGCCCGAGGGGCTGGTGATGCTGGTCGATCGGGGAAGTGCGGCTGGTGTCCAGGGTTCCTCGGGCCGAGCCGCGTCCGTGGGCCGTTCTCGCCGCATGCACGTCGCCACGCGCCGTGCGGCGACGACGTGGAACGCACGCCATGGCGGCGCCACACCGGTGGCATGGTCGACGCGAAGATCTGTGGCGGACCGGTCGCCGAGGGTCGGCTGCGCAGGCGGTTCGACGGTCGGGCCGGACCCGGCCCGGCGAACCGACCCGGCGAACCGGCACGGCGAACCGACACGGCGATGGAGAAGGGGAGAAGGAGAGCCATGCAGCCCGAGGTCGTGGTCATCGGCGGGGGGCGCATGGGCGCCGCCCTGGTGCGGGGGATGCTCGGCGCCGGTCGTTCCCCCGAGACCCTGTGCGTCGTCGAGGCCTCCCCCGAACGCCGCCGCCAGCTGGCCGACGACCTCCCCGGGGTGACGGTCCGGGCCGAGGCCGTCGGGGGGGCCGGGGCGGTGGTGGCGGTGAAGCCCGCCGACGCCGCCACGGCCTGTGGGGCTCTGGCCACAACGGCCACGCCCCGGGTGCTGTCGATCATGGCCGGCGTCCCCCTGGCCCGGCTCGAGCAGTGGCTCCCCCCCGAGACCGCCGTGGTGCGGGCCATGCCCAACACGCCCGCCACGGTGGGTGCCGGGGTGGCCGCGGTGGCGGGCGGGTCACGTGCCGGAGACGAGGACCTGGCGTGGGCTCGGGGGCTCCTCGAGACGACGGGCCTGGTCGTGACCCTGCCCGAGACGGCGCTCGACGCCGTGACGGGCCTGTCCGGGTCCGGCCCCGCCTACGTCTTCCTCCTGGCCGAAGCCCTGGTGGAGGCCGGGGTGGGGGTCGGTCTGGCCCCTGAGGTGAGCCGCCTCCTGGCCGTGGGCACCGTGGTCGGGGCCGGTCGGCTCCTGGAGGCCACGGGGGCCGCCCCGGAGGAGCTCCGGGCCCAGGTGACCTCGCCCGGGGGCACCACCGAGGCCGGCCTCCGCGTCCTCGAGGGGCGCGGTCAGCGGGACGCCGTGGCCGCCGCCGTGGCCGCCGCCACCGAGCGTTCCCGGGAGCTGGGGGGCCCGCCGGACCCGGGATGAGGGCCCCGCCCGGGCCCCCGGGCGCGACCCCCGGCGCGGCCCTGCCCCGGCTGAGCAGCAGGTTTCTGGCCTGCGGCCTTTCCTCATTCACCACAGTGGCGTACAGTCGCCTCAGGCGGGAGAGGGGTGATTCCACTGACAGCAGATGACGCCACCACCGCTCGCTACCTGACGGTCCGCGAGGTAGCGAGCACGTTGCGAGTCTCGAACATGACCGTGTACCGGCTCATCAACGCGGGAGAGCTCCCCGCGCTTCGGGTCGGGAAGTCGTTTCGGTTGCGGGAGGACGACGTCAACCGCTATCTGGCCGACCGCTACACACAGGCCGGCTGACCCCGGCCGGCCCGAGCCGGCCCCGACGCAACGCTCGTGATCGACGGCGCGGGCGACGCACAGCGCGACGAAGCAGGCGAGGGCGCGCCTGGCCGCGTCGGCGGGGCGGTGTTCCTCCTCACCGATTACGGGAACACCGATGAGTTCGCCGGTGTCCTGCGCGCCGTGGTCGTCCGCCACGCACCGGGAGCTTCCGTGATCGACCTGACGCACGAGGTGCCCGCCCACGACGTGCGGGCCGGCGCCCTCACCCTGCAGCGGGCCGTGCCCCATCTCGGCCCCGGTGTGGTGCTCGCCGTGGTGGACCCGGGGGTGGGCACGCATCGTCGTGCCGTCGCGCTGTCGGTGGCACGAGGTCACGGGTCACATCCCGGTCCGGCCTACGTGGTGGGGCCCGACAACGGCCTCTTGCCGTGGGCCGTGGACGAGCTGGGTGGCGCCCGCCACGCCGTGGTGCTGCCCGCTCCCGCCTCGCGCCCCCACGGCGTCACCTTCGACGGGCGGGACCTCCTGGCCCCGGCGGCGGCCCGCCTGTGGCGGGGCGAGGCGCTGGCGGCCCTCGGGCCCGCCGTCGATCCCGACGACCTGCACCGCCTGGAGCCACCGAGGCTGCGCGTGGCCCGGGGGAGCGTGGAGGCCGAGGTGCTGTGGGTCGACCGCTTCGGCAACGTGCAGCTCTCGGCCCGCCCCGACGACGCCGAGCGGGCCGGGCTGGGGGGAGGGGGGGCCGAGGTGGAGGTGGACGCCGGCGGCCGCCGTCGCACGGCCCGGCGGGTGGACGCCTTCGCCGAGGTGGCCCCCGGGGGCCTCGGCCTGCTCGTCGACGCCAACGGGCGCCTGGCCCTGGTGGGCGACCGGTCATCGGCCGCCGCCGTGCTGGGCGTGGGGAGTGGCGACCGTGTGCGCCTCGGTCCCGGCCACGGCGCAGGGGCGCCGTCGTGAACCTGGCGGCGCTGGTCGACGGGCACCCGGCCGAGGCGCGGGCCGTGTGCGAACAGGGATCGTGGCGCACGTGGGGCGAGGTGCGGCGCCGGGCCGGCGCCGTGGCCGACGGGCTGGCCCGCCTGGGGGTGGTGCCGGGCGACCGCGTGGCCCTGCTGTGGCCCACCTCGGTCGACTTCGTCCTGGCCTACCTGGGGGTGCTGGCCGCCGGTGCCGTGGCGGTGCCGCTCAACCCCAACAGCCCACCCCCCGAGCTCGGACGCGAGCTGGCCGTGGTGGAGCCGGCGCTGGTGCTCGGGGCGACCGTGCTCCCCCGGGGGAGCACGGTCCGCGCCGTGGTCCCCGCCGCCACCGAGGGGACGAGGGCCGGGGCCGCTCCCACGTGGGAGGAGCTGTGCGGCGACGGCGACGGCGACGGCGACGGCGACGGGGCGACGGTGGCGCCGGTGGAGCGGGCCGACGACGACCTGGCCGTGCTCCTCTTCACCTCGGGGACGGCCGGGCAACCGCGGGCCGCCATGCTCACCCACCGCAACCTCGAGGCCAACCTGCGCCAGATGCTGGGGGTGCCGGACATGCTCGGTGCCGACGACGTGGGCCTGGTGGCGCTGCCCCTGTTCCACGTGTTCGGGCTGAACGTGGCCCTGGGCCTGTCCCTCGCCACCGGGGCCGGCCTCGTGCTCGAGCGGCGCTTCGCCGCCGCCGCCTCGCTCCGCCTGGCGGCCGAGACCGGGGTCACCACCCTCCTCGGGGTGCCCGCCATGTTCGCCGAATGGGCGGCCCTCGACCCGAGCGAGCTCGGGGGCCTGTCCCTGGACCGGGTGCGCCGGGCCGTGTCGGGGGCGGCCGCCCTCGACCCCGAGGTGGCGGCGCGCTTCGAGGCCCGCTTCGGCATCGAGGTGTGGCAGGGCTACGGCCTCACCGAGGCCTCGCCCGCCGTGGCCACCTCGCTCGGCACGGGGCGGCACCGGCCGGGATCGGTGGGGCGGCCCCTGCCCGGGGTCGAGGTGCGCCTCGTCGACGAGACGGGCGAGGAGGTCCTGGCCGGCGACCCGGGGGAGATCTGGGTGCGGGGCGCCAACGTCTTCGCCGGCTACTGGGGCGACCCCGAGGCCACCGCCGCGGTGGTGGGGGCCGACGGCTGGCTGCACACCGGCGACGTGGGGGTGGTGGGCGAGCACGGCGACCTCTACGTCGTGGACCGCACCAAGGACCTCGTCATCGTGTCCGGCTTCAACGTCTACCCGGCCGAGGTGGAGCGGGTGCTCGACACCCTGCCCGGGGTGGCCGAGGCGGTCGTGGTGGGGCGGCCCGACCCCGTGAGCGGCGAGGCCGTCGAGGCGGTGGTGGTGCGCACCCCGGGGGCGGCCCTGGGTGAGGAGGACGTGCGGGCCCATTGCGCCTCCCACCTGGCCCGCTACAAGTGCCCGGCCTCGGTCCGCTTCGTCGACAGCTTGCCCCGGGGCCTGGTGGGCAAGGCCCTGCGGCGGGCCGTGCGCGAAGGCCGGAGCTGACCGGGGGGCTCGCCCTGCCAGGGCCCCACCGGCGCCGTTGGTGCCGCACGGTCCGAGGTCGGTACGATCCGGCGCCATGGTGGCGCCCGGCCCCCGTCGCATCCCCGAGGCCACCGTGGCCCGCCTCCCGGTGTACCAGCGGATCCTGCTCGAGCTGGTGCGGGCCGGGACGACCACGGTGTCGTCCGACCAGCTGGCCGACATGGCCCGCGTCAACGCCTCCAAGGTGCGCAAGGACCTCTCCTTCCTGGGCTCCTTCGGCACGCGGGGATCGGGCTACGAGGCCGAGTTCCTCCTGGCCCAGATCGACCGCGAGCTGGGCCTGCACGGCGACTGGCCCGTGGTCATCGTGGGACTGGGCAACCTGGGCCGGGCCCTGGCCAACTCGCCCGGGTTCACGTCCCGGGGATTCCGGGTGGCCGGGCTCTTCGACGTGGACCCCGAGCTCCTCGGGACCGAGATCTGCGGGGTGGCGGTCCACCACGTCGACGAGTTCGAGACGGTGGCGGCCGCCGACCCCCCCGCCATCGGCGTCATCGCCACCCCGGCCCACGCCGCCCAGGACACCGCCGACCGCATGGTCCGGGCCGGGGTGGGCTCGGTGCTGAACTTCGCCCCCCGGGTCCTGTCGGTGCCGGCCGACGTGCTCCTGCGGTACGTGGACCTGTCCATCGAGCTCCAGGTCATGAGCTTCTACCTCTCCCACCGGGACGCCAGCCAGGGCTCCCCGCCCTGGTCCGAGCTCCCCCACGCCGTCGGCCTGACCTCCACCGACCCGGGCTGAGTCCCCCCGACCCGACCGGGGCCGGGCCCGACCGGTCCCGACCTGGCACGAGCAGGCCCCGACCGGCATCCTGGTAGGAGGGGGCCGGCACCGCCGGCCGGCCGTCGCTTGCGGGCCGGGGCCCGCCGAAGGGAGCGCTGCACCCACCCGTGTCGGTCATCGTCGTCGGACTGGAACACCACCACGTGCCCCTCGACGTCCTCGAGCGGGTGGCCGTGGCGGACGAGGACCTCGCCAAGGCGGTGGGGGAGCTGCGCGACCGCGCCAACCTCTCCGAGGTGGTGGTCCTCTCCACCTGCATGCGCACCGAGCTCTACGCCGTGGTGGAGCGCTTCCACGACGGGGTGGCCGACCTCCAGGACTACCTGGCGGCCCGGGTCGGCCTGGCCCGGGGCCAGCTGGAGGAGGCCTGCACGGTCCTCTTCGACGACGCCGTGACCTCGCATCTCTTCGAGGTGGCGTCGGGACTTCGCTCGAGCGTCCTGGGCGAGACCGAGGTCCTGGGCCAGGTGCGCCGGGCCTACGAGCGGGCCGAGGCCGAGCGGGCCGGAGGCCCGGTGCTGGGGGGGCTGTTCCGCCACGCCGTGCAGGCCGGCCGCCGGGTGCGCTCCTCCACCGCCATCGCCCGGGGATCGACGTCGCTCTCCCACGTGGCGGTGGAGCTGGCCGCCTCCCGCCTGGGCGGGACCCTGGCGGGGCGGCGGGTGCTGGTGGTGGGGGCGGGCGACATGGGGGCGGGCATGGTGGAGGCGCTGCGGGGCCACGACGACCTGGCCCGGGTGGTGGTGGCCAACCGCACCGCGGGCCGGGCGTCGGAGCTGGCCGCCACCGTGGGAGGGACGGGGGTGGGCCTCGAGCGCCTGGCCGAGGAGGCGGCCGGGGCCGACGTGGTTATGGTGTCGACGGCCGCCGCCCAGCCCGTGCTCGGCCCCGACGTGCTCGGCCCCGCCGCCCGGGGGCGGGCCGGGACCGGACACCCGCCCCTGGTGGTGGTGGACCTGGGGATGCCCCGCAACGTGGACCACGCCGTGGCGGCGGTGCCGGGGGTGGAGCTGCTCGACATGGACGACCTCACCGCCCACGCCGAGCAGGCCATGGCCGGCCGCCGGGCCGAGCTCGACGCCGCCCGGGCCATCGTCCAGGCCGAGGTCGAGCGCTACCGGGCCGAGGAGCGGGCCCGGGGGGCGGCCCCCGTGGTCTCGGCCCTGCGGGCCCGGGTGGACGAGCTGCGTGCGGCCGAGCTGGCCCGGCACCGGGGTCGCCTGGCCGGGCTCGACGAGCGGGAGTGGCTCGAGGTGGAGTCGGTGGTGCGCGACGTCCTGGCCAAGCTCCTGCACCACCCCACCGTCGCCGTGAAGGAGGCGGCCGGCACCCCGCGCGGCGAGCGCCTGGTCGAGGCGCTGCGGGCGCTGTTCGACCTCTGACCCCGTGGTGACGCCCATCGGCGACGCCGGGGCGGCCGGGGCCGTGCGCCTGGCCACGCGGGGATCGCCCCTCGCCCTGTGGCAGGCCCGTCGGGTGGCCCACCTCCTGGCGTCGCGTCCCGGGGGTCCGGCGTGCGAGCTGGTCGTGGTGCGCACCACCGGGGACGCCCTCCCCGACGTCCCCATCGCCCGGCTCGGGGGACAGGGGGCCTTCGTGAAGGAGGTGCAGGCGGCGGTGCTCGACGGGCGCGCCGACCTGGCCGTGCACTCCGCCAAGGACCTCCCGGCCGAGACCCCCCCCGGTCTCGTCCTGGCCTGCGTGCCCGAGCGCGCCGATCCCCGTGACGCCCTGGTGGGCGCCACCCTCGAGGCGCTCGCCCCGGGCGCCCTGGTGGCCACGGGCTCGGTGCGGCGCCGGGCCCAGCTGGCCTGGCTCCGCCCCGACCTCACCTTCTGCGACCTGCGGGGGAACATGGCCACGCGCCTGGAGCGGGCCCGGGAGGTCGGTGCCGGCGTGGTCGCCCTGGCCGCCCTGCAGCGTCTGGAGCGGGACGGCGACGTGGCCGAGGTGCTCGATCCCCGGGTCGTCCTGCCCCAGGTGGGCCAGGGCGCCCTGGCCGTCGAGTGCCGCCGCGACGACGAGCCCCGGCGTGCCCTGCTGGCCGGGATCGACGACGGTGCCGCCCATCGGGCCGTGCGGGCCGAGCGGGCCTTCCTCGCCACCCTGGGGGGAGGGTGCACGCTGCCGGTTGGGGCCCTGGCCGCCGCCGGCCCCGGCGGCGTCGAGCTCGAGGGCATGGTGGCCAGCCGGGACGGGCGGATCCTCCTGCGCCGGCGCCGGGGCGGGTCCGACCCCGAGACCCTGGGCCGGGAGGTGGCCCGGGAGCTGCTCGACGAGTGCGGGGGCCGGGCCTTCGACGACTGGGCCCTCGACGACTGGGCCCTCGACGAGGGGGGCCGGGGCGACGGGGGCCGGGGCGACGGGACCGTGGACGGAAGCGGCGGGGGGGCGTGACCGTCTACCTGGTGGGGGCGGGGCCCGGTGACCCGGGGCTGCTCACCCGGCGCGGCGCCGAGGTCCTGGCCCGGGCCGAGGTGGTCCTCTACGACCGCCTGGTCGACCCCGCCCTCCTGGACCTGGCCCCACCCGCCGCCGTGCGCATCGACGTGGGGAAGGCGCCGGGGGAGGCCCGGGACCAGGACACGGTCAACGCCCTCCTCGTCGAGCACGGGCGCCGGGCCGTCACCGTGGTGCGGCTCAAGGGTGGGGATCCCTTCGTCTTCGGGCGCGGCGGCGAGGAGGCCGCCGCCCTGGTGGCGGCCGGGGTCCACGTCGAGGTGGTCCCCGGGGTGAGCGCCGCCTTCGCCGCCCCGGCGGCGGCGGGGGTGCCCGTCACCCAGCGGGGGGTGTCCTCCTCGGTCACGGTGGTGAGCGGGCACGTGGGCGAGCCCGGGACCCCGGGGGCGGTGGACTGGGCCTCGCTGGGGCGGGCCGGGGGGACCCTGGTCGTCATGATGGGCATGGCCGGGCGCGACGCCCTGGCGGCGCGCCTCCTGGCCGCCGGTCGGGACCCGGGGGAGCCCGTCCTGGTGGTGCAGTGGGGCACCACCCCGGCCCAGCGCAGCGTGCGGACCACCCTGGGGGAGCTGGCCGGGGTGGAGCTGGGGGCACCCTCGACCATCGTGGTGGGTCCGGTGGCGGCCCTCGACGTCCGATCCGCCGACACCAGGCCCCTGGCCGGGCGGTCGGTGGTGGTGACCCGGGCCCGCGCCGCCGCCGCCTCCCTGGTGGCGGCGCTGGAGGCGGCGGGGGCGTCGGTGGTGGGCCTGCCCGTCACCGCCGTGGCCGACCCCGCCGATGGCGGGGCGGCGCTGGCGGCGGCCGCGGCCGAGGCCGGCGGGTACGGGTGGGTCGCCTTCACCTCGGCCACCGCCGTGGAGCGCTTCCTGGGCGCGCTCCCCGACGTGCGGTCCCTGGGCGGGGTGCTCCTGGCCGCGGTGGGACCGGCCACCGCCGCCGCCCTGGCCGGCCGGGGGCTGCGGGCGGACCTGGTCCCGGCCGAGTACAGCGCCGCCGGTCTGGTGCAGGCCATGGCGCGGCGGACCCCGGCCGACCCGGCCGGGACGAGGGTGCTCTTCCCCCGGGCGGCCGAGGCCCGGGACGTGCTGGCCCCGGGCCTGCGCGCCCTCGGCTACGCCGTGGACGAGGTCGAGGCCTACCGCACCGTGGTGGCGGGCGGTGCGGAGGGGACCACGCCGGCCGCCCTCGACGCCGCCGCCACGGCCGACGTGGTCACGTTCGCCTCTCCCTCGGCCGTGCGTGCCTACCTCGAGCTCCACGGGACACGCCGGCGCCCCCCGCTGGCGGCCTGTCTCGGGCCGGCCACGGCCGAGGCCGCCGCCGGGGCCGGCTTCGCCGTGGTGGTGGCGGCCGAGCACTCCGTGGGCGGGCTCGTGGCGGCCCTGGAGGCCCGCTTCGGTCCCGAGCCACCCGCCTAGAATTCCGGCCGTGGAGCTCGGCCCCCTCCGTCCCCCGGCGTCGTTCCCGGCCCGGCGCCTGCGCCGGCTGCGGCGCACCCCGGCCCTCCGGCGGCTCGTGGCGGAGACCACGCTGGGGGTGGACGACCTGGTGGCGCCGCTCTTCGTGCGCGAGGGGGTGGACGAGCCCGTGCCCATCGCGTCGATGCCCGGCCACGTCCAGCACTCCCTGTCCTCGCTCCAGGCCGAGGCCAAGCGCCTGGCGTCCCTGGGGGTGCCGGGGATCGTGCTGTTCGGGGTGCCCGCCACCAAGGACGCCACCGGGTCGGGGGCGTGGGACCCCGACGGCGTGGTGCAGGTGGCCCTGCGCCGGCTGCGCGACGCCCTGGGCGACACCGTGGTCCTCGTGGCCGACCTGTGCCTCGACGAGTACACCGACCACGGCCACTGTGGGGTGGTGCGGCCCGACGGGACCGTCGACAACGACGCCACCCTCGAGCTCTACGGGCGTGTGGCGTCGGCCCAGGCCGCGGCCGGGGCCGACGTGGTGGCCCCCAGCGGGATGATGGACGGCCAGGTGGGCGCCATCCGGGCCGCCCTGGACGGGGCCGGGCACGAGGAGGTGGCCGTGCTGGCCTACGCGGCGAAGTTCGCCTCCGCCCTGTACGGCCCCTTCCGCCACGCCGTGGACGTCACCATCCGGGGAGGCGGCGACCGGCGCGGCTACCAGCAGGACCCCCGCAACGGCCGCGAGGCCCTGGCCGAGGTGGCGCTGGACGTGGCCGAGGGCGCCGACATGGTCATGGTCAAGCCGGCCCTGCCCTATCTCGACGTGGTGGCGGCGGTGGCCTCCTCGGTCGACGTGCCCGTCGCCGCCTACCACGTGAGTGGGGAGTACGCCATGGTCAAGGCGGCGGCCGAGCGGGGCTGGATCGACGGCGACGCCGTGGCCCTGGAGCAGCTGGTGGCCATCAAGCGGGCCGGTGCCGACGTGATCCTCACCTACTTCGCGGGCGAGGTGGCCGAGGCCCTGCGTGGCTGAGGCCGGGGACGGGACCAACGACGCCTGGCACGAGCGGGCCCGGCGCGTCATCCCCGGCGGGGTGGACTCCCCCGTGCGCTCCTTCGCCGCCGTGGGGGGGCGCCCCTTCACCGTGGCCCGGGGCCGGGGACCGTGGGTGTGGGACGTGGAGGGGCGGCGCTACCTCGATCTGGTCCAGTCCTACGGGGCGGTGATTCTGGGCCACGCCCATCCCGCCGTGACCGCCGCCGTGGAGGGGGCGGCCGCCCGGGGCACGACCTTCGGCGCTCCCACCGAGGGCGAGGTCCTCCTGGCCGAGGCGGTGTGCGCCCGGGTGGCGGGGTGCGACCAGGTGCGCCTGGTGTCGTCGGGCACCGAGGCGGCCATGAGCGTGCTGCGGGTGGCGCGGGGATACACGGGACGGGCCCGGGTGGTGAAGTTCGACGGCTGCTACCACGGCCACGCCGACCTCCTCCTGGCGGGCGGGGGCAGCGGGGTGGCCACCCTCGGCCTCCCCGGCAGCGCCGGTGTGCCCCCCGCCGCGGTGGCCGACACCGTGGTCGTCCCCTACAACGTGGTCCCCGAGCTCGACGAGCGGGTGGCGTGCGTCATCGTCGAGCCCGTGGCGGCCAACATGGGGCTGGTCCCCCCGGCACCGGGGTTCCTGGCCGGCCTGCGGGCGGCGTGCGACGCCGCCGGCGCCCTGCTCGTCTTCGACGAGGTCATCACCGGCTTCCGGCTGGGACCGGGGGGCGCCTCGGCCTGGAGCGGGGTGACCCCCGACCTGTGGTGCTTCGGCAAGGTGATGGGGGGCGGGCTGCCCCTGGGCGCCTTCGGGGGCCGGCGTGACGTGCTCGGCGTCCTGGCCCCCGACGGCCCCGTGTACCAGGCCGGGACCCTGTCGGGGAACCCCCTGGCCACGGCGGCGGGCCTGGCCGTGCTCGAGGCCCTTTCCCCCGCCGACTACGAGGTGCTCGCCACCCGGGCCGGGCGCCTGGGCCACGATCTCGTCACCGCCCTGGCCGAGGCCGGTGTGCCCGCCCGGGCGCCCGTGGTGGGGCCGCTGGTGGGGCTGTTCTTCGGTGAGGACCCCGTGACCGACTACGCCTCGGCCCGGGCCTCGGTGCAGCGCGGCCTCTACCCCCCGTTCTTCGCCGCCATGCTCGAGCGGGGCGTGGCCCTGGCGCCGGGTCCGTACGAGGTGCTGTTCCCCGGGCTGGCCCACGGGGAGGCCGAGCTCGACGCCGTGGCCGAGGCCGCCGCCGGGGCGGCCCGCCAGGTGGCGTCGCACCGGCCCCGCCCCTGAGACAGCGGCCCGGCGCGTGGCGCCGGTCGAGTGAGGGGGCCGCCCCCTTCGTTACCATGGCGGCGATGGACGGGCTCCAGGCTCCGCCGGGCCCCGGCTCCTCCCCCGTCGGCGACGCCGCCGCCGTCGTGCCCGACCCCACCGTCGCCCCCGGCCGCGCCCGGGCCGACGAGGGCGGTGCGCCCGGGGACGTCCCGCCTCGGTGGCGTCCGGTCGGGAGCGCCCACCCGGCCCTGACCCGGCTCCTTCTGGGGGCGGCCGTGGTGGCGGTGGTGGCGGGCGTGGTGCTGCGCTTCGTGGCCCGATCCGACCTGTGGCTCGACGAGGCCCTGACCCTCGACATCGCCCGCCTGCCCCTGGGCCAGATCCACGGGGCCCTGCGGCGCGACGGGGCCCCGCCCCTCTACTACTACCTGCTGCACTTCTGGGTGGGGGCCTTCGGCACCTCCGACACCGCCGTGCGCGCCCTGTCGGGGGTGCTCAGCTGCCTCACCCTCCCCTTCGTGTGGTTGGCGGGACGGCGCCTGGGGGGGCGGACGGTGGGCCTGGCCGCCCTGCTCATCGTGGCCACCTCGCCCTTCGCCGTGCGCTACGCCACCGAGAACCGCATGTACGCCCTGGTGTGCCTGCTCACAGCGGCCGGGGTGGTGGCCCTGCAGCAGGCCCTGCGCCGGCCGTCGGCCGCCAACGTGGCGGCGGTGGCGGTGGTGAGCGGCCTCCTCCTCTACACCCACTACTGGGCTCTCTACCTGGTGGGGGTGGTGGGGCTATGGCTGGCCTGGCAGGCGTGGCGGGGCCCGGCCCCCCGGCGCCGGGGGGCGGCCTGGGCCCTGGGGGCGGTGGCGGTGGGGTGCGTGAGCTTCGTGCCCTGGGTGCCGACCTTCCTGTTCCAGGCCAAGCACACCGGGACCCCGTGGGCCAAGCCGGCGGACTTCGCCGCCATGGTCAACGCCGTCACGTCCTTCGCCGGGGGGGCCACCAACCAGGGCCGGGCCCTGGCCCTGGTGTACTTCGCCCTGGCCGGCCTGGGCCTGTTCGGGGCGGCGCGCGGCGCCGTGCACATCGACCTCGACCTGCGCACCCGGCCCCGGGGGCGGGCCCCGGCCCTGGTGCTGGCCGGCACCCTGGCGGTGGCCGTGGTGGGCGGCTACATCACCCGCAGCGCCTTCCAGGCCCGCTACGCCTCGGTGGTCTTCGTGCCCCTGGTCCTGCTCGTGGCCCTGGGCCTCGCCACCTTCGCCGAGCGGCGCATCCGGGTGACGGTCCTGGCCCTCACCATGGTCTTCGGGCTGGCCGGGGCGGTGCCCAACGTGTGGACGAGCCGCACCCAGGCGGGCGAGGTGGCCGCCACCCTGGCCCGCCTGGGCCGCCCCGGCGACGTGGTGGCCTACTGCCCCGACCAGCTGGGCCCGGCCGTCTACCACCTCCTGCCCCAGGACCGGTACCGGCAGATCACCTTCCCGCGCGGCATCGGCCCCGCCTTCGTGGACTGGGTGGACTACGCCGCCGCCTCGGCCAAGGGCCAGCCCGGTGCCTTCGCCGCCCACCTCGAGGCCCTGAGCGGATCACGGCACCAGATCTGGTTCGTGTGGGCCCCGGGGTACCAGACCTTCGGGATCAAGTGCGAGCAGATCCAGCAGAGCCTCCTCGCCGATCCCGCCCTGGGCGTGCAGCAGCTCTTCACCCAGAAGCAGGTCTTCGAGCCCTGGACCGGTTACGAGAGCATGGAGCTGGTCCGCTTCTTCCCCCGCACGGGCTGACGGCCCCTCAGGTCGTGGCGCCCCCCTGACGTGGGCGTACCCACCCCCGGCGCTCAACCCGCGCGCGCTTCGTGCCGACATTGCAGCGAGCGGGGGCCTCGAGGTCCCGGCCGCTTGAGGCGCCCCGGCCGGCGCCGCAGAGGAGGTCCTGCATGACGGCACTCGGTGTCGGGGAGGGCGGCCTCAGGCTCCACGACGTCTACCTCGAAGGGGTCACCGACGAGGGGACGGCACTGGTGGGGCACCTCTCGGTGATCGTCGACGGCGGCGGCATCACCGTGCTCGGACCGAGTCCCGGGGCCAGGCGCGTGGTGGGGTGGGACCGCCTCTCCTCGGTCGAGCTCGGGCCACCGGCGACCCTCCCCGGCGGCGCCTCGGGCAGCAGCCTCGAGCTCGTCGTGGACGGCCGGCCCCTGCGGCTCCTCGTCCCCACCGCCACCGCCGTCGTCCAGCCCCCGCCGGCCGCCCCGGCCGAGACCGTCCCCCCGGCCGAGCCCCTGCCCCCCGTCGCCGAGGACGGAGCCGAGGAGGAGCCGGCCTCGGCTTCTGCCCATGCACTGGAGCCGGCCTCGGCTTCTGCCTGTGCACCGGAGCCGGCCTGGGCTCCTCCCCATGCACTGGAGCCGGCCTCGGCTCCTCCCCATGCACCGGAGCCGGTGGTGCCCGTCGTCGAGGCGGCGATGCCCGCCCCCGAGCTCGCCGTCGCCCCGGCCGAGCCGACCGTCGGCCTGGCCGAGCCCACCGTCGGCCCGGCCGTCGCCCCGGTCGAGCCCGCCGTCGTAGCCGGGAGCGAACCCGAGGCCGAGGTGGGGGCCGAGACCGAGGGAGAGGTCGACGGCCCGAGGGCGCCCCTGGCCGCGGTGGTCCCCCCGGCGGTGGCGGAGCTCCAGGCGGCGCGCCTCGTCCGGCCCCGGGCGCCGGCCCGACCCCCTCTGTCCCGAGCCCAGCACCTGGTGCGGGTGACGGTGCTGGCCCTGGTGGTGGCGCTCGTGCTCGTGGGCGCCACCATCTGGATCGCCCGCCCCGGCGCGGGAGGCCCGACGGGGCCCTCCCCCGTGTCCGATGCCGCCATCGCCGCCCGGGTGGGCATCCAGCGGGGCGAGCTGCCCGGCTGGGCCGGCCAGTCGGGGCGGGTGGCCGATGTCTTCGCCGCCGGCGCCACCACCCGGGGCCGCGCCGCCAGCCGGACGGCGGCCCGGTCCTCGACCGTGCTGGCGCGCTGCCTGCACGTCTCGGTGGCCGCCCTCGACAGCGCCTTCGACATGGGCAGCGCCGCCCAGGAGCGCACGGCCCGATCCGCCTCCCGCCTCTACGCCGACCCCGAGGGCGACGGGGGGGCCATCAGCTCGGTGGTCGACGTGGTGCGCAGCGACGGTGCCGGACGCGCCGACGCCGCCGTCTTCGCCGACCCCTCGCTCTTCGCCACCTGCTACCAGCCCTACGTCCAGGCCATGCTCCCCTTCGCCCCCGGTGCCCCCCGGTCGGGGTTCGCCACCGCCACCGTGCAGCCCACGGTGGTGCCCGTGCCCTCGGGGTCGAGCGACGTCGAGGTGGCCGCCTTCCAGATCGCCCGCATCGGCAACGACGACGGGCAGAGCCTGACCACGGTGACCACGGCCGTCGCCGTGGTGGGGGGTCGGGTGCTGGCCACCGTCGACGCCACCAGCGACCTCGTCTTCCCCCTCGACACCCAGGACGCCGTGGTGCAGCAGATCGAGGCCAGGGTGCTCGGGGTGAGCCTCCTGTGAGGGCCGAGGGTCAGCCCGGGACCGAGCGGGCCAGGGCCAGCAGGGCCCGGTAGGCGGTCTCGGCCGGGGCCACCTCGTCGGGGCGCACCAGGTTGGCCATGATGCGCATGAGCCAGCTCATGATGCTGCGCGAATGCATCCCGGTGCGGACGCAGAGGCGCATGAGCTCGGGGCGGCTGATGAGGCGGACGAACTCCCTGGCCACCCGGTAGTAGAGGCCGTAGGCCGCCTGGAGCTGGGACTCGTAGTCCACCAGGGCGTGGACCTCCTCGCCCGACAGGGCCCGGGCCAGGCAGGCCGCCGCCAGGCGCCCCGTCTCGTAGGCGTAGGCGATGCCCTCCCCGTTGAAGGGGTTGATGGCCCCGGCGGCGTCGCCCACGGTCAGGATGTTGGGGCCGATGCGGGGCCGCACGGACAGGCCCATGGGGAGCTTGCCGCCGGTGGGGGGCCCGCACGCCGTGGCCGGGGACAGGCCCCACGAGGCGGGGGCCCACTCCACGAAGGCGTCCATGAGCCGGCTCGTGTTCACGCCCTTCCAGCGCCCCTCCACGGTGAGGATCCCCACCCCCACGTTCACCCGCCCGTCGCCCAGGGGGAAGATCCAGCCGTAACCGGGGACCACCTCGCCCGAGGCGTCGCGGATGTCGAGGTGCGACTCGATGTAGAGGTCGTCGTGGCGGGGCGAGCGGTAGTAGCCCCGCAGGGCCATGCCCAGGGGGTAGTCCCGGTCGCGCCCCGCCCCCAGGGCCCGCCCCAGGCGGGAGTTGGCCCCGTCGGCCACCACCACATAGCGCCCCCGCACCTCGTGGGTGCGGCCCGTGTCGCGGTCGAGGACCCGGGCCCCGCCCACGGGGGGCAGCACCTCGGCCGGGGCACCGCCCGCCCTCCCGGTGACGGCCCGGTCCAGGAGGGGTCCCAGGGCCTCGGCCCCCTCCCACACCAGGGCCCCCGCCTTGGCGGCCCGCTCGGCCACCAGGTGGTCGAGGTCGTGCCGGGTGATGACGTAGCCCTCGGAGGGGAAGGAGGGGTGCTCGGGCCAGGGGAGCTCGAGGGTCCGGCCGTAGGCGCAGGACCGCAGGCCCACGTAGCGGTGGGCGCCGGTGAGGGCGTCGTCGAGGCCCATGTCCCGCAGCTGGCGCACCGAGCGGGGGGTGAGGCCGTCGCCGCAGGTCTTCTGGCGCGGGAAGTGCTTCTTCTCCACCACCACCACGTCCCACCCGGCTTCGGCCAGCCAGTAGGCACAGGACGAGCCGGCCGGGCCGGCCCCCACCACCACCACGTCGTGGAGGTGCCCGTCGTCGGGGCCGGCCGAGCGGGAGGCGGCGGCAGAGCCGGGGGTGGGGGCCGGGGACATCGCCTAGATCGTAGGGTGCCCCGCCGCCGGCGGCAGCCGGGGCGGGCGCCCCCAGCCGGGGGGTCCCCCCCAGCCGGGGGCCGCCACGCCGTGGTGGGACCGGCCCGGCGGCGGCGGCGGCGGGCCCGTCGCGCCGGCCCCGGCGGGGGTGGTCGCGCCGGGCCGGACGGGCCCGCGGGAGAGCCCGGCCCAATGTGCCGCGGCGAGGGGCGCCGTGGTAGAACCGCAGGCGGGCATGGACCAATACCTCCCGATCCTGATCCTGTTCATCCTGGGCATCCTCTTCGCGGGACTGTCCTTCGTCGCGTCGTCCCTCCTGGCCCCGCGCAAGCGGCCCACGGCGGCCAAGCTCGCCCCCTACGAGTGCGGGATCATCCCCGACCGCGAGCCGCCCCAGCGCTTCCCGGTGCGCTTCTACCTCGTGGCCATGATCTTCATCATCTTCGACATCGAGATCGTCTTCCTCTACCCGTGGGCGGTGGTGTTCCGTCACCTCGGGGCCTTCGGTCTGGTCGAGGTCCTGGTCTTCGCCGGGGCGGTCTTCGTGTCCTTCCTCTACCTGGTGAGCAACGGGGCGCTGAACTGGGGCCCCGCCAAGCGGCTGCGGCTGGCCCGGCCCCAGCGCACCACCGAGTCGACCATTGCCCGCGTCGGGCCCGAACAGGGCCCGGGCACTGGACGGGCGGCGTAGGGGCGTCGGGCGACCATGGGGCTCGAGGACCTCCAGCACAATTTCCTGACCGGGCGCATCGAGGACCTCGTCAAGTGGGCCCGGCGCAACAGCGTCTGGCCCGTGACCTTCGGCCTGGCGTGCTGCGCCATCGAGATGATGGCGGTGGGGGCGGCCGACTTCGACATCAGCCGCTTCGGGATGGAGGTCTTCCGGGCCTCCCCCCGGCAGGCCGACCTCATGATCGTGGCGGGCCGGGTGTCGCAGAAGATGGCGCCCGTCCTGCGCCAGGTCTACGACCAGATGATGGAGCCCAAGTGGGTCATCTCCATGGGCGTGTGCGCCTCGACCGGGGGGATGTTCAACAACTACGCCATCGTCCAGGGGGTGGACCAGATCGTCCCCGTGGACGTCTACGCCCCGGGGTGTCCGCCCAGCCCCGAGATGCTCCTGCACGCCATCCTCACCCTGCACGAGAAGATCCGCACCGGCGCCATCACCCGCCGGCGCGGCGCCCCCGCCGCCGCCCCTGAGGAGCTGGCCGGGTGGGTGCCCGAGCGCCCCGACGCCGTGCGCCTGGGGACGCCCAAGTGAGCGTGGCCGGCACCGAGGTGGACCCGGCGTCGCCCGTGCTCCCCGACGTGGCCCGTGCCGTGGGCGCCGACGGCCACGAGGTCCTCCATCCGGCCCGGGACCGCTACCACGAGGTCGTGGACGCGCACCGCCAGGCCGGCTTCGAGATGCTGGCCGACCTGACCGCCGTCGACTACCTCGCCCACCCCGGTCGCGTCCTGCCCGACGGGGTGGCCCCGGCCCGCTTCGAGGTGGCCGCCGTGCTGCTGTCGGTGTCGGGGCGGCGGCGGGTGCGGGTGCGGGTCCAGGTGCCCGAGGACGATCCCGTCGTCGCCTCGGTGTGGGACCTCTACCGCGGGGCCGAGGCCATGGAGCGCGAGGCGTACGACATGTTCGGCATCGTGTTCGAGGGCCACCCCGACCTCACCCGCATCCTCATGCCCGAGGACTGGGAGGGCCACCCCCTGCGCAAGGACTTCGGGGTGGGCCGGGTGCCGGTCCAGTTCAAGGAGGCCCCGGGCCCCCGATGACGCCCGATTCCCCCACCACCTTCACCCGCGAGACGGCGGAAGGCGCCCAGGAGATGGCGAGCCGGGCCGCCACGGCGCCGGCCGAGCTCCAGCGCGAGGTGGGCTCGGTGCTGCGCCTGCCCGAGGGCACCGTCGTCGACGCCTCCGACGTGGACGTCGAGCGGGGCGACGACGAGACCATGATCATCAACATGGGGCCCCAGCACCCCTCCACCCACGGGGTGCTGCGCCTCATGATGGAGCTGGACGGCGAGACGGTGCTGCGCACCAAGCCCGTGATCGGCTACCTCCACACCGGCATGGAGAAGACGGGGGAGGAGCTCACCTTCCAGCAGGGTGCCACCAACGTCACGCGGATGGACTACCTCTCGCCCCTCAACAACGAGCTGGTCTTCGCCCTCGCCACCGAGCAGCTCCTCGGCATCGAGCTCCCGCCCCGGGCGGTGTGGATCCGGATGCTGCTCTCGGAGCTCCAGCGGGTGTCCTCGCACCTCATGTGGATGGCCACCAATGGCATGGACGTGGGCTCCACCACCATGATGATCTTCGGGTTCCGCGAGCGCGAGCTCGTGCTGGCCTTCTTCGAGAAGACCACCGGGGTGCGCATGAACCACAACTTCATCCGTCCCGGCGGCACGGCGGCCGACCTCCCCGACGGCTGGGAGGACGACGTCGAGGTCATCCTCGACAACGTGGCGGTGCGGCTCGACGACTACGACGAGCTGCTCACGGGCCAGCCCATCTTCCGGGAGCGCATGGAGGGGGTGGGGGCCATCTCGGCCGAGGAGGCGCTCGCCCTGTCGGCCACCGGGCCCATCCTGCGCTCCACCGGGGTGTCCTGGGACCTGCGCCGGGCCATGCCCTACCTGGCCTACGACCAGGTGGACTTCGACGTCATCGTGGGCACCTACGGGGACAACTTCGACCGCTACGCCATCCGCCTCAACGAGATCCGGGAGTCGGTGCGCATCCTGCGCCAGGTCCTCGAGCGCCTTCCCGCCGGTGACTACCGGGTCCAGGACAAGAAGGTGACCCCCCCGCCCCGGGCCCGGATCGACGAGTCCATGGAGGCCCTCATCCACCACTTCAAGATCTTCACCGAGGGCTACAAGGTGCCCGAGGGCGAGGTCTACGTGGCGGTGGAGTCCCCCCGGGGGGAGCTGGGCTGCTACCTGGTGTCGGACGGGTCGTCCAAGCCCTACCGCCTCCACATCCGGGCCCCGTCCTTCGTCAACCTCCAGAGCCTGCCGGTGATGATGCACGGGGGTCTGGTGGCCGACGCCGTGGCCACCATCTCCTCGGTGGACCCGGTGATGGGGGAGGTGGACCGGTGAGCATCGCCACCGGCGCCGGCGCCGGGCACCTCTCGGTGGAGCGCCGGGCCCGGGCCGTCGAGCTCGTGGCCCTGTACCCCCATCCCCGCTCGGCCCTCATCCCCCTGTGCCACCTGGCCCAGGAGCAGGACGGCTGGCTCCGGCCCGAGGCGGTGGAGGAGATCGCCGGGCTGGTGGGGGTCACCCCGGCCGAGGTGGTGGGGACGGCCTCGTTCTACGAGATGCTGCACACCGAGCCGGTGGGGACCTACGTGGTGTCGGTGTGCACCAACATCGCCTGCATGCTCAAGGGCGCCTACGAGCTGCTCGAGCACATCGAGGAGCGCCTGGGGGTGCGCCCCGGGTCGACCACGGCCGACGGGACCTTCACCCTCGAGGACACCGAGTGCATCGCCGACTGCGGGCGGGCCCCGTGCCTGGCCGTCAACCACCGCTTCGTGGGCGACGTCACGCCCGCCTCCTTCGACCAGCTCGTCGACGACCTCCGGGCCGGCCGCCGGGCCGACGACATCCCGCCCCACGGGACCCTCGTCCGGGTGCGGCGCCAGGGGGGACTGGCCGTGGACGAGGCCACGGTGGAGGCCGAGCGCCGGGCCATGGCCGAGCGCATGGCGGCGGCCGAGGGGTCGTCGTGACCGTCACCGACGCCCCCCGCATCGTGACGTCGCGGCTCGGCTACGAGGACTCGTACACGCTCGAGCGCTACCTGGCCACGGGGGGCTACGAGGGCCTGCGCAAGGCCCTGGGCATGCGCCCCGACGAGGTGGCGGCCGAGGTCGACGCCGTGAGCCTCCTGGGCCGGGGCGGGGCCGGCTTCCCGGCCGGGCGCAAGTGGTCCATGCTGCGCAAGGCCCCCACCACCTACCTGGTGGTGAACGGGGACGAGAGCGAGCCGGCCACCTTCAAGGACCACCTCCTCCTCGAGGGCGACCCCCATCAGCTCATCGAGGGCGTGGTCATCGCCGCCTACGCCATCCAGGCGGCCCGGGCCTTCGTCTACGTGCGGGGCGAGTTCGCCCTGGGGCTGGAGCGGGTGCAGGCCGCCCTCAACGAGGCCTACGAGCACGGTGCGGTGGGCCGCGACATCTTCGGCTCGGGCTTCTCCCTCGACATCGTGGTCCACCCCGGGGCCGGGGCCTACATCTGCGGCGAGGAGACGGCCCTGCTCGAGAGCCTCGAGGGCAAGCGGGGCTTCCCCCGCATCAAGCCCCCCTACTTCCCCGCCGCCATCGGCCTCTACGGCGAGCCCACCGTGGTCAACAACGTCGAGACGCTGTCCAACCTGCCGTGGGTCCTGGTGAACGGCTCGGCCGCCTTCACCGCCCTGGGGGCGGGGCGCTCCACCGGCACCCGGCTCTTCGCCCTGGCCGGCCACGTCGCCAACCCCGGGGTGTACGAGGTCGAGATGGTGAAGACCACCTTCCGCGACCTCATCTACGACGACGCCCTGGGCGGGGGGATCCCCGGCGGCCGGGGCCTGAAGGCCATCATCCCGGGCGGGGTCTCGGCCCCGTGGTTCGGGCCCCAGCACCTGGACCTGCCCCTGGGCCAGGACGAGGTGGGGGAGCAGGGGTCGATGCTCGGCTCGGGCTCGGTGGTGGTCATGGACGACAGCACCTGCGTGGTGCGGGCCGCCTGGCGCATCACCCGCTTCTTCTGGCGCGAGTCGTGCGGGCAGTGCACCCCGTGCCGGGAGGGTTCGGGCTGGCTCGAGAAGGTCCTGCGCCGCATCGAGGACGGGGCCGGGCGGGAGTCGGACGTGGACCTGCTCATGGACCTGTGCGACAACCTCGCCCCCGGGGTGTCGTGGCCGCCCCAGCAGACCACCATCTGCGTGCTGGGCTCCTCCATCCCCTCCTCCATCGCCTCGGCCGTGCGCATGTTCCGCGACGACCTCCTGGTGCACGTCAAGGAGGGCGGCTGCCCCCATGGCTGACCCCGTCGTCACCTCGCACCACGGCATCGCCCCCCGGACCGAGCCGGGCGCCACCGTCACCATCACCATCGACGGGCGCCAGGTCACCACGCCGGCCGGGGAGTTCCTCATCGCCGCGGCGGAGCGGGCCGGGACCTTCATCCCCCGCTTCTGCTACCACCCCCGCATGAAGCCGGTGGGCATGTGCCGCATGTGCCTGGTCGAGGTGTCGGGCCCCCGGGGGGCGACCCTGCAGCCGGCCTGCTACGTCACCGTGGCCGACGGCATGGAGGTGGCCACCACCTCGGAGAAGACCAAGAAGGCCCAGGTGGGGGTGCTCGAGTTCCTCCTCGTCAACCACCCCCTGGACTGCCCCGTGTGCGACAAGGGGGGGGAGTGCCCCCTCCAGGACCAGACGCTCGCCTACGGGCCGGGCGAGAGCCGGTTCGTGGAGGAGAAGCGCCACTGGGCCAAGCCCACCCCCATCTCCGAGCTCGTCCTGCTCGACCGGGAGCGCTGCATCCAGTGCGGCCGCTGCGTCCGCTTCGCGGCCGAGGTGGCGGGCGAGGCCCAGATCGACTTCCTGGGACGGGGCGACGCGGTGGAGGTCGGCATCTTCGAGGAGCAGCCCTTCTCCTCCTATTTCAGCGGCAACACCGTCCAGATCTGCCCGGTGGGGGCCCTCACCTCGTCGCCCTACCGCTTCACCGCCCGTCCCTGGGACCTGGACCAGGTGGAGTCCACCTGCACCCTGTGCGCCGTGGGGTGCCGGGTGGCGGTGCAGTCGTCGGCCAACCGGGTCACCCGCCTCCTCGGCATGGACAGCGACCCCGTCAACCAGAGCTGGCTGTGCGACAAGGGCCGCTACGGCCACGAGGCCGTGAACGCCGACGACCGCCTGACCGAGCCCCTGCTGCGGCGCTCGGGTCCTGGGTCGGCCGACGAGCTCGTCCCCGCAACGTGGGCCGAGGCCCTGGGGACGGCGGCCGAGCGCCTGGGGGCGGTGCGGGACCAGCACGGCCCCGGCGCCATCGGGGTGCTGGGCGGGGCCCGCCTGGGGAACGAGGACGCCTACGCCTGGGCCAAGCTGGCCAAGGCGGTCCTGGGAACCGACTCCGTCGACGCCCAGCTCGGCGACGGGCTCCCGGCCGAGCTGGTCCTGGGACTGCCCCGGGCCACGGTGGACGAGGCGTGCCGGGCCCGGGCCGTGGTGGTGCTGGCGGGCGACCTGCGCGAGGAGCTCCCCGTCCTCTTCCTGCGCCTGCGGGGGGCGGCCACCGACGGCGGTGTGCCCCTCGTCGAGCTGGCCCCGGTGGCGAGCGCCCTGAGCGCCGTGGCCACCGCCTCCCTGCGCTACCCCCCGGGCGGGGTGGTGGACCTGGTGCGGGCCCTGGCCGACGGCGCCGCGGCCCCGGCCGGGGTGGACGAGGGGGCGTGGGCGGCGGCCACGGGCGCCCTGGCCGGCGCGGGCGAGGGGGGCGAGGGTGTGGTGGTGGTGCTCGGGCGCCCCTCGCTGGCCGAGGACGGCGCCCTGGTGGCGGCGGCGGCCACGATGCTGGCCCGGGCGTGGCCGGCGGCGCGCTTTCTCCCCGCCCTGCGCCGGGGCAACGTGCTGGGCGCCCTCGACATGGGCCTGGCGCCGGGGATCCTCCCCGGGCGCGTCGCCCTGGACGAGGGGAGGGCGTGGTTCACCCAGGCGTGGGGGTCGGTCCCGGCCGAGCCCGGCCGCGACGCCGCCGGCATGCTGCGGGCCCTGGCCGAGGGGTCAATGCGGGCCCTGGTCCTCCTGGGGGCGGACCCCCTGGGGGACTTCCCCGACCGGGCCCTGGCCGCCGAGGCCCTGGGCCGGGCCGAGCTGGTGGTGGCGCTGGACGCCTTCCTGTCACCCTCGGCCGCCCTGGCCGACGTGGTGCTGCCGGTGGCGGTGGCCACCGAGCGCTCCGGCACCACCACCAACATCGAGGGCCGGGTGTCGCGTGCGGCCCAGAAGCTGGTGGCCCCGGGGCAGTGCTGGCCCGACTGGATGGTGGCGGTCGAGCTGGCCCAGCGCCTCGGCGCCGACCTGGACGTCACCGGCGTGGGCGAGCTCTGGGACGAGATCGAGCGGGTGGCCGTCTCCCACGCCGGGCTCACCCGGGCCGTCCTGGACGCCCCGACCGGGCGCGACGGCGTGGTGGTCCCCCTGCCGGCCTCCCCGGTCCGCATCGGGCGGCCCCCGCTGGCGCCCTTCGACCCCATGGCCACCCCGGGCATCGAGTCGGTGGAGGTCCAGGGGGCCCCGCCCCGGGCCGGCGGGGCCGAGCCCATCGGGGCCGAGGCCGACGGGGCCCCCGCCGCCGAGGGCGGGCCGGCCCGCCCCCGCCTGCTCGGGCCGCCCGCCCCCGCCGCCGAGGTGCCGTCCCCGGCGCCGGGACCGGGCCTGCGGCTGGTGGCGGGGCGCAGCCTCTACGACGCCGGCGTGCTGGTGGAGGCCACACCCGCCCTGGCCGCCCTGGCCCCGCCGGCGCGGGCCCGGTGCCACCCCGGCGACCTGGCCGACCGGGGCATCGCCGACGGGGCCCGGGTGCGGCTGGCCTCGGGCCGGGGCGAGACCGTCGTCGCCGTGGTGGCCGACGAGGGCGTGGCGCCCGGGGTGGTTGCCCTGGCCTTCAACGTGGCGGCCGAGGGTGGGGAGCCGGGTGACGCGGTCGCGGGCGCCGGTGCCCTCATCGACGTCGGCCACCCCGTCACCGACGTGACGGTGGAGGCCCTGTGAGGGCGGGGGTGCGGTGATGGGCCGCGTGCTCGGGCTCGACCCCCTCTACGCCCACGGCGTGAGCTGGGCCGTGCTCCTCATCGCCGTGATCAAGGTGCTGGTGGCCTTCGGCGCCCTGCTGGTGTCGGTCATGCTCATGATCTGGTTCGAGCGCAAGGTCATCTCGGACATGCAGGCCCGCATCGGGCCCAACCGGGCCGGGCCGTGGGGGCTGCTGCAGACGCTGGCCGACGGCATCAAGCTCTTCTTCAAGGAGGACCTCCTCCCCGAGCGGGCCGACCGTTTCGTGTTCAAGCTGGCGCCCTACCTGTCCATCGTCCCCGCCCTGCTGGCCTTCGTCATCGTGCCCGTGGGCGGCGACGTGACGGTGTTCGGCCACACCTTCGAGCTCCAGGTGGCCGACCCGCCGGTGGGGATCCTCTTCCTGCTGGCCATGTCCTCGGTGTCGGTGTACGGGGTGATGCTGGCCGGGTGGTCCTCGGGCTCGAAGTACCCCCTCCTCGGCTCGGTGCGGGCCTCGGCCCAGATGATCTCCTACGAGGCGGCCCTGGGCCTCACCGTGTCCATGGTGGTGCTCCTGGCGGGGTCGCTCTCCACCCGGGCCATCGTGGCCGCCCAGGCACACACCTTCTTCGGCAGCTGGTACCTGGTGAAGGCCGGCATCCTGCCCTTCTTCCTGTTCCTGGTGGCCATCACGGCCGAGCTCAACCGGCCCCCCTTCGACCTGGTCGAGGCGGAGCAGGAGCTGGTGGGGGGGTTCAACACCGAGTACTCCTCGATCCGCTTCGCCCTGTTCTTCATGGCCGAGTTCATGAACACCATCACCATGTCGGCGGTCGTGGTGACCCTGTTCCTGGGCGGGCCCGACGGCCCCACGGCCCACGTCTTCATCCTGTCCTGGGTCATCCCCGTGCTGTGGTTCCTGGGCAAGACCCTGGTGTTCCTCTTCCTCTACGTGTGGCTCCGGGCCGCCCTGCCCCGACTGCGCTACGACCAGCTCATGGACCTGGGGTGGAAGGTCCTCATCCCCCTGTCGCTGGGATGGGTCCTGGTCCTGGCCGCCTTCCTGGTGGGCCGGTGGTGGGGCCTCGGGGTCATCGTGGCCCTGCTGGCCGTGTCGGGCCTCCTGTTCCGGGCCGTCTGGGTGGGCTCGGGGGTGGACGAGGCCGAGGAGTTCGACGTGGGCGAGCCGCCCACCCTCGACGTGGCCGATGCGCCCGGGACGGTGGTGTGATGGGCTTCCTCGACTCCCTGCGCGACGACCTCAGCTTCCTGGGCGGGTTCAAGGTCACCCTGGAGCAGATGGCCCGGACCCGGGTCACCTTCCAGTACCCCCTGCAGAAGAAGCCCAAGCCCATCCGCCAGCACGGGCGCCACGTCCTCAACCGCTACGAGGACGGCATGGAGAAGTGCATCGGGTGCGAGCTGTGCGCCGGGGTGTGCCCCGCCGACTGCATCTACGTGCGCGGGGCCGACAACGACCCCGAGGACCCCGTCTCGCCCGGGGAGCGCTACGGCTTCGTCTACGAGATCAACTACCTGCGCTGCATCCACTGCGACATGTGCGTCGAGGCCTGCCCCACCGAGGCCATCACCGAGTCCAAGCTCTTCGAATTCTCCTTCACCAACCGGGCCGACGCCATCTACACCAAGAAGGAGCTGGTGGTCGACGACGAGGGCCGGCCCCAGCACATGCCGTGGGAGGACTGGCGTCCCGGGGACGACCTGCACACCTCGGCCTGGATGCGGGCCACCTCGCCCGGCGGCGCCGCCGCCTACGAAGGGCGGGTGCAGTGGTCGGGGGAGCTGGGCTACGGGGTGCGCCCCCCCGAGGGGGGCCAGAGCGGTCGCCGTGACGACGCCGCCACCGGCAACCGCCAGCTGCGGGAGGCCTACTTCGCCCACCTGGTCGACGCCGAGCGCGAGCCGGACCAGCAGGGCCCCGTGGGGGCCATGAACCGCATGCGGGCCAAGATGGAGCAGCGCCTGGCCCTGCTGCGCCAGCGCCGTCCCTCGCTGCGCCGCGGCGGCGGGGCGGGCGGGGGCTGAGCCGGTGCCCGTCCCCGCCCTCCTGGGCACGGTGACCACCACCGACGCCCTCACCTTCGCCATCGCCGCCGCCGTCATCGTGGCCGGCGCCGTCGGGGTGGTGGTGGCCCGCAACCCCGTGCACGCCGCCCTCATGCTGGTCATGACCCTGTTCGGGGTGGCCGTGCTCTTCGTGGAGCAGCAGGCCGACTTCCTGGCCGCCGTCCAGGTCATCGTGTACGCCGGCGCCATCGTGGTGCTGTTCCTCTTCGTCATCATGTTCCTCGGGGTCGACCGCGAGGAGAACCTGGCCCGCGAGCCCCTGGTGGGGCAGCGCCCCCTGGCCCTGGCTCTCGTGGCCCTGGCCCTGGCCGGCGTCTTCCTCCTGGCGGTGGGGGCCCACTGGTCGGTGGGGGCCCGGGCCGTGGCCGGCAAGACCCAGGGATCGGGCGGGGACGTGGCCGCCCTGGGCAAGTCGGTGTTCACCACCTACCTCTTCGCCTTCGAGATCACCTCGGCCCTGCTCGTCATCGCCGTGGTGGGCGCCGTGGTCCTGGCCCGTCGCCCCGGCGGGGCGGCCGGCCGCCCGCCCGAGGAGGCGGCGGACGAGGCGGGGTCCGAGGCCCTCGACCCCTTCGCCATGCCCGGGCTGATCACCGGGGACGACCCCGACCCCGTGCCGGCCCCACCCCCGGCGGCCGACCCCGAGCCCGCCACCGTGTCGGGGAGCGCCGACGAGGGCGAGCGCGACGAGGCGGCGTCGTGAGCCTGGGCGGGGCGTGGTACCTGGGGCTGGCGGCCGTGGTCTTCTCCATCGGGGCCCTGGGCCTGCTGGTGCGGCGCAACGTGCTCGT
>DATJOV010000260.1:0-11773 GCA_035506735.1 Acidimicrobiales bacterium
CCATGTGCACGCCGAGGATCCGCCCCGCCCGGCCGTCGGGCAGGCGCTCGGCGATGACCTTGACGAGGCCGTCGGTCTCCCCCACGATGCGGGCCCGGCTGTTGCCCCCGAAGGGATCCTTCTTCACGACGATGTCGATACCCGCCGCGCTGGCCTGGGCCTCGGTCACCCCGGCGAAGGCCACCTCGGGGTGGCAGTAGATGCACCACGGCACCTTGGCGTAGTCCACCGGCACGACCGGTTCGCCGAGGATCCCCTTCACGGCCACGATCCCCTCGGCGAACCCCACGTGGGCCAGCTGGGGCGTGTCGACCACGTCACCCACGGCCCACACCCCCTCCACGCCGGTGCGCTGGTAGGGGTCGACGACCACGAAGCCCCGGGGGTCGACCTCCACGCCCGTGCCCGCCGCCACCACCCCGTCGGTGGCCGGCCGCCTCCCCACCGAGACCACCACGGCGTCGACGGTGACCGACTCCCCCTCGCCGAAGGTCACGGTGGTGCCGGTGCCCCCGGGGCTGTGGCCCGTGACGGCCACCCCGGTGTGGACGGCGATCCCCCGCTTGCGAAAGGACCGGCCCACCACGTTGACCACGTCGGCGTCGCAGCCGGGGAGGAGCGAGGGCAGGGCCTCGAGCACGGTGACCTGGCTGCCCAGGTCGGAGAACATGGAGGCGAACTCGCACCCGATGGCGCCCCCGCCGATGACGGCCACCGAGGCCGGGAGGGACTCGAGGGCGAGCACCTCGTCCGAGGTCATGACCAGGCGACCGTCGACCTCGAACCCGGGGATGGTCCGGGGCACCGAGCCCGAGGCGATGACCACGTGACGGCCCGAGATCTCCGTGGCGCCCTCGGGGCCGAGCACCTCCACCCTGCGCTCGGGGAGCAACGTCCCGGACCCCTCGAAGGTGACGATCCCCCGCCCCTGCATGAGCCCGGCCAGGCCCTTCCAGAGCTGGTCGACCACCTTCTGCTTCCTGCCCTGGCTCACGGCGAAGTCGATGGCGGGCTGCCCGGCCTGGACCCCGAACTCCTTGGCCCCGGCCACGGTCCGGGCCACGGAGGCGGTCTCGAGGAACTCCTTGGCCGGGACGCAGCCGCGGTGCAGGCAGGTGCCCCCCACCTTGTTGCGCTCGACGACCGCCATGCGCAGGCCGGCGGCGGCGCCGTACAGGGCGGTGGCGTACCCGCCCGGGCCCCCGCCGATCACGACGACGTCGAACTCGTTGTCCTCGGGCGTGGCGCTCACCTCCCGTCAGCGCGGTCTCCCGCTCAGCCTAACGGCACGGCTCTCGGGCCCTGGCGCCCCGAGGTGGCCTCCCGCCCTCGGGGTGGTCGCTCAGAGCTCGGGCGGCAGGGGGAGCGGTCGCCGCCCGGCGAAGCCGTCCTCGGGCAGGTGCCACCACGCCAGCTCGTCCTCCCCCAGCTGCCAGCACAGCAGGACCTCGCGGCCCCCGGGATGGCGGGCGGGGAAGTCGACGAGCCCCCGCCCCGGGTCACGCACCACGATGCCCTTGTCGTGCAGCTCGGTCAGGGCGGCCTGGGCGTCGATCCCGGGCGGACCGCTCTCGAGGTCGGGCCGGGCCCCGGGGGCACGGGGCGGGGGCTCCCCGGGG
The DNA here is from genome assembly GCA_035506735.1 of Acidimicrobiales bacterium. Classification (GTDB taxonomy): domain Bacteria; phylum Actinomycetota; class Acidimicrobiia; order Acidimicrobiales; family UBA8190; genus DATJOV01. Next base: position 1,620 of record DATJOV010000260.1, read on the forward strand.
CGACCCGTCTTCCCGTGGCCGTTCCCGGGGGCGTGCTCGACGATGCGGGCGGCCCGGCTGATCACCTCGACCAGGTACCGCAGGCGCGGCAGGTACTCCTCGGCCTCCTCGACGCTCCAGTACGGCACGACCCCTGGCCCTCCCCGCCGACCCGCTTCAGCCCCGTGGCCCGGTCACGGAGCAGGTCACCGGCCGGTCACGGGGCCGTCTCGGGGCTGTCCCCCGGGCCGCCCCGGCCGGTACCGGTGGGGGGCCGCGACCCCGCCAGCCGGCGCGCCAGGCGCTCGCCCCAGCTCGAGGTGCGGGCCCGGATCAGATCGGGGAGGACCTCCCGCACGGAGACGGGCCGGAAGGCCTCGGCCGCGGCCACCAGGGCGGCGTCCTCGTCGTCGGCCAGGTCGATGTCGGCGGCGGCGGCGTTCGCCTCGACCTGGGCCACCGAGCTGGCCCCGGGGATGACCACCACGTTGGGGCGGCGCACCAGCCAGGCCAGGGCCACCTGGCTCGGCGTCACCCCGTGGGCCTCGGCCACCTGGCGCAGGACCGCCACGAGGGGGGCGATGCGCCTGAGGTTCTCGGGATGGAAGGCCGGCGATCCCGACCGCACGATCCCGGTGGGACGGTCCTCGGGGCCGTAGCGCCCGGACAGCAGGCCCTGGGCCACGGGGCTGTAGGCGATCACGACCCGCTCGTTGTGCTGGGCCCAGGGCACGAGCTCGTGCTCGGGACGGCGGTCGAGGAGGTTGTAGCGGACCTGGTTGGACAGCACCGGCCGTCCCAGTGCCTCCTCCGCCGCCAGCCACCGGGCCAGCGAGTAGTTGGACACCCCGGCCTGGCGGACGAGGCCCTCGTCCATGAGGCGGGCGAAGGCGGGCATGGTCACCGACAGCGGCACGGCCGGGTTGGGCTGGTGCAGCTGGTACAGATCGAGCACCTCGGTGCGCAGGCGCCGGGCGCTGCCCCGGGCCCGCCGCTCCACGATGGCGGGGAGGGGGAGGATGGGGAGGAGCTTGGTGGCCACGAAGGCCTCGTGGCGCCGCCCCTCCAGGGCCCGCCCCAGGATGCGCTCGGAGCGGCCGAACCCGTAGATCTCGGCCGTGTCGAAGAGGGTGATCCCGACCTCGAGGGCCCGCCGCACGATGGCCCCCGCCTCCCGGTCGGCGTAGTCGGCGCCGTAGCCCCACTCGCTCGAACCGAACTGCCAGGTCCCCAGGCCGATGACGGACATCTCCGCCCCGGCCACCTTGAGATACCGCATGTGGCCTCCTTCCCCGTGGACCGACATTCCCCCTCGACGCCACCCCGTACCCCCGGCGGGCCGCCGGCGGGTGGGGCGGGCGGCGGCGGTTACTTGGGGGGCATGCGGATGCCCCCGTCGAGACGGATGACCTCCCCGTTGAGGTAGCTGTTGCGGGCGATGTCGGCCACGAGCTGCCCGTACTGCAGGGGGTTCCCCAGCCGCTTGGGGAACAGCACCGACTGACCCAGGACCTGGCGCTGCTCCTCGGGGAGCATCCCCAGGAGCGGGGTGTCGAACAGCCCCGGGGCGATGGTCACCACCCGGATGCCGACCGGTGCCAGATCACGCGCCGCCGGCAGGGTCATCCCCACCACGGCCCCCTTGGAGGCGGAGTAGGCCAGCTGGCCGATCTGCCCGTCGAAGGCGGCCACCGAGGCGGTGTTCACGATGACCCCCCGCTCGCCGTCGTCGAGGGGCGCGGTGCCGGCGATGGCCGAGGCGGCCAGGGTCATCACGTTGAAGGTCCCGATGACGTTGAGCTCCTGGATGAAGCGGAAGGCACCGGGGTCGTGGGGCGAGTTGTCCCGGTTGATGACCCGCCCCACCCAGCCCGATCCGGCGCAGTTGACGGCGATCCGCAGGTTGCCCCCGGCGGCGGCCTGGTCCACGGCCCGCTGGCAGTCCTCGTACGTGGTCACGTCCCCGGCGACGTAGTCGGCCCCGAGCTCCCCGGCGACCTTCTTGGCACCCTCCTCGTTGCGGTCGAAGATCGTGCACCGCACACCGAGCGAGGTGAGGGTCCGGGCCGTGCCCTCGCCCAGACCGGACGCCCCTCCCGTGATCACCGCTGCCACACCGTTCAAGTCCATGGCGCGCATGCTACGGGGCTCCCCCGCCGGGCCGCCAAGGGGCCCGGTCAGCGCAGGACGGGGTGTGGTTCAGTCCGGGACGGGCCCCCCCGAGGAGCCCCGCTGGGCCGTGGCGGCGGCTACCGCCAGCGTGTCCACCAGGTCGTTCATCTCGTCCCCGGCGTGGCCCTTCACCCACGAGAAGCGCACCCGCCGGGCCGGGTCCAGGGCCAGCCGCAGGAGGGGCTCCCACAGGTCACGGTTGGCCACGGGCTTGCCGGCCGTGTTGCGCCACCCCCGCCGTTGCCACCCCTCCCACCAGCGGTCCCGGAAACAATTGACCACGTAGGTGGAGTCGCTGCGCACCAGCAGGGGTCCCTCCAGCGCCTCGAGGGCCCGCAGGACGGCGGTGATCTCCATGCGCTGGTTGGTGGTGGTGGCCTCGGCCCCGCTGGCGTAGGCACCCCCGGGCACGGCCCAGGCCCACCCGCCCGGCCCCGGATTCCCCAGGCACGAGCCGTCGGTGTACACCACGGTCTCGCCCGCCTCGGGGACGAGGTCGGCCCGGCGGGCGGCGGGGGTCACAGCGGCCCAGCATGCACCGTCCTCCCGGCCCGGGGGTGGGACCCCGAAACCACGGCACACCACCACGCGACAGGCCAGCATGGCATGGTGCGCGACGCGGCCGACCCAGCCGACCCAGCCGACGCCGACGACGCCGGTGGCGGCGGGGTGCCGGGCCCGCCCCCGCCGGCACCCGTCCGTGGTCGGGGCCTGTCCTGGACCGCCCTGGGCCTCCTGGTGATCCTGGCCGGCGGTGCGGCGGGCGTGTCGATCTCGACCGCCCCCTCTCCGCTGGCTCAGGCCCGCAGCCAGCTCCCGGCCAACGATCCCGCCGCCTCGGCCGCCCTGGCCGCCGCCACCCGCCGAACCCTGGCCGCGCCGAGCTTCACCCTGACCATCCAGACGCCCGCAGCGGGCCGTCTCCCAGGCGGGGCGACACCGAAGGAGGTGGTCGACTACCAGGCCCCCGACCGCGTGGCCATCTCGGGCCCGACGGGCTTGACCGAAGTCGCCATCGGCTCGACCACCTACACCGCCCTTCCACCTGGTGCCGCCTGCAACGGGTGGCGGTGGACCGCCCTGTCGTCGCCGGGGAACGCCAACATGGGCCGCGACATCCTCCAAGCGCTGTTCTCCCCCGAGGAGCTCCACCCCGCCGTGCGGGCATCGTCGCCCGACACCTTCGAGGTCGACGGCGTCGAGGAGGAGCGAGTCCCGCCGGGCTTCCACGTCCACGGCAGCCTGGAAACCGTTGCCCTCACCGCCACCGTCGTCCGGGGCCGCCTCGTCTCCGAGACGGTGCGTGACCGAGGGGCCTTCAGCCTCCGTGAGCGGATCGTCGTGTCCCGCATCGGCACGTCCACCCCGGTGACGGCTCCGCCCGCCGAGGAGGTCGGCGTCGAGCGACCGGGCTCGATCTGCTCGTTCGGCTCCCTCTCCCCGGGTGCCCCGTCCGGCGGCTGACCGACCCCCGGTGCTTCAACCGCCCCGGCCGGCCGCTGTCTCGGTCAGGGTTGCACGGGGGGTGTGACAGCAGAGGCACTGACACCACATGGAAGAGTGTGGAGTGCCATATGTGGGCGGAGGTACCAGTGGGCCGACGAGGTCGGGCTCACCCGCAGGTCGGCGACCCGGGAGAGGAGGCACGACCACGCCGCCGTCCTCGGAGCACGGCACCCCCCGTGCCCCCCGCTGACCCGTCGGTCACCACCGCCGCGGGTGCAGATGCGGCCCGGGGACGAGCAGGGAGGCCCCGCAGTTCTCGCGATCTTCACCGGGCCTCGGCCTTATTTTTCCGGCCCACCCGTACGATGGAAGACAGTGCTCTTCGACGGGATCTCCCACCAACTCCCCGACATCGACCCCGAGGAGACCGCAGAATGGCTCGACTCGTTCGGCGCCGTCGTGGACGCCCAGGGCCGGGTCCGGGCGCGCTTTCTCCTCATGAAGCTCCTGGAGCGGGCCCGCACCGAGCAGGTCGACTTCCCCGCCACCGTCTCCACCCCCTACGTCAACACCATCCCCCGCGACCAGGAGCCCTGGTTCCCCGGTGACGAGTACCTGGAGCGACGCATCCGGGCCTACATCCGCTGGAACGCGGCGGTCATGGTCACCCGGGCCAACCACCGCAGCGAGGGGATCGGCGGCCACCTGGCCACCTACGCCAGCTCGGCCTCCCTGTACGAGGTGGGGTTCAACCACTTCTTCCGGGGCAAGGCCGACGGCGGCTTCGGCGACCTCGTCTACTTCCAGGGCCACGCCTCCCCCGGCATCTACGCCCGGGCCTTCGTGGAGGGGCGCCTGACAGAGGACCAGCTCGACCACTTCCGCCAAGAGGTGGGCGGGGGCGGCCTCCCCAGCTACCCCCACCCCCGGCTCCTCCCCGACTTCTGGGAGTACCCCACCGTCTCCATGGGCCTCGGCCCCCTCTGCGCCATCTACCAGGCCCACGTCAACCGCTACCTCCTCAACCGCGAGCTGGTGGACACGAGCGCCAGCCGCGTCTGGGCCTTCCTGGGCGACGGGGAGCTCGACGAGGTGGAGTCCATCGGCGCCCTGGGCATGGCCGGGCGCGAGCACCTCGACAACCTCATCTTCGTGGTCAACTGCAACCTGCAGCGCCTCGACGGGCCCGTCCGGGGCAACGGCAAGATCATCCAGGAGGCCGAGGCCACCTTCCGGGGGGCGGGCTGGAACGTGATCAAGGTCATCTGGGGCTCGCGCTGGGACGAGCTCCTGGCCCGCGACGTCGACGGGGTGCTGCTGGACAAGATGAACTCCACGCCCGACGGCGAGTTCCAGAAGTACGCCACGGAGTCGGGGGCCTACATCCGGGAGCACTTCTTCGGTCCCGACCCCCGCCTGCGTCGGCTGGTCGAGCACCTCTCGGACGAGGAGCTCCAGGCCCTGCCGCGCGGCGGGCACGACTACCGCAAGCTCTACGCCGCCTACAAGCTCGCCACCGAGCAGGTGGGCCAGCCCACCGTCATCCTGGCCAAGACCGTGAAGGGCTGGACCCTGGGCCCCGAGATCGAGGCCCGCAACGCCACCCACCAGATCAAGAAGATGACCAAGGCCCAGTTCCTGGCCCTGCGCGACCGCCTCTACCTCCAGGAGGAGATCCCCGACGAGGCCCTCGACGCCGACCTCCCCCCCTACTACCGCCCCCCCGAGGGCTCCCCCGCCCACGAGTACCTCTCGGCCCGCCGCACCATGCTGGCCGGCCCCTCCCCCGTCCGCCTGGTCCGCCCCGCCCCGCCGGCCACCCCCGACCCCAAGGCCTTCGCCGACATGTTCGCCGGCTCGGGGAGCCAGGCCGCCTCGACGACCATGGCCTTCGCCCGCCTCCTGCGGAGTCTGGTGCGCGACCCCCACGTGGGCCGCTACGTCGCCCCCATCGTCCCCGACGAGGCCCGCACCTTCGGCCTCGAGCCCCTCATCGCCGAGGCCAAGATCTACGCCCCCGAGGGCCAGCGCTACACCCCCGTCGACGCCGAGCTCATCCTGCGCTACGCCGAGGACCGCCAGGGCCAGGTCCTGGAGGAGGGCATCACCGAGGCCGGGGCCATGGCCTCGTTCATCGCCCTCTCCACCGCCTACGCCACCTGGGGGCGGCCCATGCTGCCGATCTACCTCTTCTATTCCATGTTCGGCTTCCAGCGCACCGGGGACCTGGCCTGGCTCCTGGGCGACATCCGGGGCCGCGGCATCCTGGCCGGCTGCACGGCGGGCCGCACCACCCTCCAGGGCGAGGGGCTCCAGCACGACGACGGCCACTCCCCCCTCCTGGCCTCGGTCAACCCCGCCGCCCACGTCTACGACCCCGCCTTCGCCTACGAGATCGGGGTGATCATGGAGGAGGCCGTGGCCCGCATCATGGGCACGGACCACGAGGACCGCTTCTGGTACCTCACCCTCTACAACGAGAACTACCCCATGCCCCCCCTCCCCCCGGGCCCCGAGGGCGAGCGCGTCCGCGCCGGCATCCTGCGTGGCCTCTACCGCTTCGCCGAGCCCGCCCCCGTGGCGGCGGCCGGGGGGGAACGGCGGGCCACCATCCTCTTCTCGGGACCCCTGTGGCAGGTGGCCACCGAGGCCCGGGGCATCCTGGCCGAGGAGTGGGGCGTCGCCGCCGACACCTGGTCGGTAACCTCCTACAGCGAGCTGCGCCAGGACGCCCTCTCGGCCGAGCGGGCCAACCGCCTCCACCCCCACGACGACCGCCGCGTCCCCTTCGTCACCGAGGCCCTGGGGCCCGGGACCGGCCCCGTGGTGGCCGTCACCGACTACCTGCGGGCCGTGCCCGACCAGGTGGCCCGCTGGGTGCCCCGGCCCTTCGTCTCCCTGGGGACCGACGGCTGGGGCCGCTCCGACACCCGGGCCGCCCTGCGCCGCTTCTTCGAGGTGGACGCCGCCCACGTGGTGGTGGCCGTCCTGGCCGCACTGGCCGAGTCCGGCGACGCCAAGGCCGACGAGGTGGCCGAGGCCATCGCCCGCTACGGCATCAGCCCCGACGCCGACGACCCCTGGGTGTCCTGAGCGGGTCGGCCCGGCCCGGCCCGCTCACCCTCACCCGCGACCCGACCCCGCCGACGGGGCGGGCCGGGCCCGGTCGACCTACCGGGCCGCCCGCACCACCCGGATGACCCCGTTCACGCTCAGCCCGAAGGAGAATCCCTCCAGGCTGGAGTTGAGCGTGACCGTCACGTTCTCCTTCCCGTGCCCCCGGGCGGCGAAGCTCCCCGAGAGCTTGGGCGGTGTGAAGACCTCGTCCTCGTAGGTGGCGGGGGCAACGGCGGTATCGGTCTTGATCTTGTGTCCCCCGGCCCGCACCTGCACCGGGAAGGAGCTGGCGTTCTGCCCCGCCAGCGAGGCGTAGAGCGAGGCCAGGGTGGCCAGCCACCAGTACGTCGTGGCCCCCGGGGCGTCGCTCACCTTGACGGTGGCCCCCTTGGCCACGGTGGCGGGCGTGAGGGCCACGGTGGGGTCGGGCGGGAAGAGGTTCCCCTGGCTGGCGTAGTGCAGTACCACCGTCCCGGCCGTCACCGGTTTGAAGCTGCTCAGGTTGATCATGGCCACGGCGCAGCCGATCAGCCCGGAGTTGGTCTGCTCGGTGGGCGGGGGGCAGGTGGCGTTGGGGTCGGTGGGCTGGGTGGTCGGCACGGTGTAGCTGGTGTCGAGCACACCCGAGGCGTTGGACTCGGGGAAGGCCTCCGACAGGGCGTTCATCTCGGGCAGGGCCGACACCAGGGCCAGCAGCCCGGGCACCGACTCCACGCTCCCCGTCAACAGGGCCTTGGCCTGGGGGTCGATGGCCACCAGCAGGCTCGTCTGGATGAGCAGGAACTCGGTGCTGGCCGGCATCCCGGTGCAGTCGATCGTGATCTTCTCACCGGCCGTCACGTTGGTGAGGATGGGGAAGCCGAGGAAGGCGTTCGGCCCGAAGGCGCAGGACGGGCCGGCCGCCGCCGCCGCCGTCCCGGGCAGGGCGCTGGCTCCGGCCATGACCGCCACCACGCTGGTGGCGAGCACGAGGCAGCACGCCAGGAGGGCCCGGCGCGTCCTGCCGCTCCCGACGAGCGACCACGTCCGGCTCCGCCCCCGCTCTCGGCCCTGCCCCACCGTCTGTGCGATGTCCCGCTCCGACCCGTCCATGATCGCTCCTCTCGGTCCCCGGCCCTGATGCCATCCATCGGTCCTGCGGTCTTCGGTCCTGCGGTCCTTCACCCCTGCACCCGCTCCCGCCACTCCACCAGGCCCCGGTTCACCGGCGCCGGTGCTTGACGAGGTCGAAGGTGGCCGTGTCCCTGGTGCCCGAGGAGCCCACGGCGTCGACGGTGTGGCGCCCCAGGCGCCCCGAGCGGGCCCGCTTGGGGACCGTCGCCTGACAGGTGAACGAGCCGTTCGAGCTCACCGGGACGCTGCACAGCACGGTGGTGGCCCGGCGCTTCTTCTTGGCCCCGCTCAGGTAGGAGACGGTGACGGTGTCACCAGGGTGGAAGCCCGTGCCCTCGACGGCGATGGGGGCCTTGCGCGACCCCGAGTCGGGCGACACCCCCAGGGTGGGGGGCGAGGACGGCTCGACCGGGACGGTCACGGGCAGCACGGTGAGCACGGCCGTCCCGTCGAGGAGGGAGGAGGGGTCGGTGGCGGTGATGGTGCTCGCCCCGTCGCCCACCCCGGTGGCCAGGCCCTGGGTGGTGGGGCTGTTGGACACCGTGGCGGCGCTCGTCACCGACGAGGACCAGGTCACCTCGTCGGTGAGGTTGGCGGTGGTGAGGTTGGAGTAGGTCCCCGTGGCGGTGAACTGCTGGAGCTCGCCCGCCTCCACCTCGGCCACGGCCGGGGTGACGGTGATGGCGACCAGCGTCACGGGCAGGCTCACAGGGAGCACGGTGAGCACGGCCGTCCCGTCGACGAGGGAGGAGGGGTCGGTGGCGGTGATGGTGCTCACCCCTGTCCCCACCCCGGTGGCGAGGCCCTGGCTCCCGGGGCTGTTGGACACCGTGGCGGCGCTCGTCACCGACGAGGACCAGGTCACCTCGTCGGTGAAGTTGGCGGTGGTGAGGTTGGAGTAGGTCCCCGTGGCCGTGAACTGCTCGGTCCCCCCGGCGTCGATCGACGCCGTGGCCGGGCTCACCGTGATCGAGACCAGGGTGGGCGATCCCAGGCCGAGGGCCGAGGCGGCTTCCACGCCGCCGAGGGTCAGCCCCCCCGCCGCCACCACCACCACGAGCGCCAGGCGCGCGCTCACGCCGCGCCCCACACCGCGAAGCCACCGCACAGGCATCCCCGTACCCCCACAAGGGCCGGCACGCCGGCGTGGCGCCGGGGCCGGTAGAACCTGTCTCAGTGTTGAACGACGCGTGACAACGCTGAAAGCGGATGATCACCTGCTCGCCTGTAGGCGAAACCACCTGCACGTCACGAGCCGTGGCGTCCCCGCCACCGCGTCGTCGCCGGGGGCGGGCGGCCGGTGCTAGGTCGTCACCCCGGAGATCACCCGGTGGAAATGCCCGAGCTCGCCCCGGAAGGGCTCCTCGGGCCGGGGCCAGTGCACCACCAGGTCGCTGACCCCGGCGGCGGCGTAGTGACCGCAGGCGTCCTCGAAGGCACCGACGGAGTCCAGGCAGGGATCGAGCTGCAGCCCGGTGAGCACGAGGCGGTCGATGGAGGCCGGATCTCGCCCGGTGGCCGAGCACAGCCCTTCCATCATCTCGATCTGGGCGCCCACGGCGCGGGCCCCCTCCGAGGCGCCCAGGGCCCGCTCCTCCCGTCCGGGCCCGGTGGTCGCCCACACCTTCCCGTGCCGGGCCGCCACCGCCATGCCCCTGGGCCCGGTGGCGGCGATGGCGAAGGGGACGCGGGGCCGCTGGACGCACCCGGGATGGGTGCGGGCCTCGACGGCGCGGTAGTAGCGGCCCTCGAACGACGTGGCCGGCTCCCGCAGGAGTCGGTCCAGGGCGTCGGTGAACTCGGCGAAACGCCCGGCCCGCTCGGCCGGCGTCCACGGGTCCTGGCCGAGCATCACCGCGTCCCAGCCCGTGCCGCCCGCCCCCAGGCCCAGGGTGAGCCGCCCCTCCGAGAGGTCGTCGAGGGTGAGGATCTCCCGGGCGAAGGGCACGGGGTGGCGGAAGTTGGGCGAGGCCACCAGGGTCCCGAGACGGACCCTCGTCGTGACCGTGGCCGCCGCCGCCAGGAAGGGGACGGCCCCGTACCAGGGCCGGTCCCGCAGGGAGCGCCAGGCCAGGTGGTCGTAGGTCCAGGCGTGGTCGAACCCGAGCTCCTCGACCTGCGCCCACAGGTCCCGGGCCCGGGCCCAGTCGTGTTCGGGGAGGACGAGGACGCCGAGGCGCACGACCGGCACGCTACGCACACGGGCCGGCCCGGCGCCCGTCGACCGGCTTGAGCGCACCAGGCGGCCCTGACAAGCTGCCGCCGGCGGGGGACGGCGGACGGCGGGGGTGGTCGTGGACTGGGAAGCCTGGACAGAGAGACTGCGC